>NZ_JBFWFX010000065.1:0-1006 GCF_050286925.1 Caloranaerobacter longqiensis | reverse complement strand
TATCCATTGAAGAATGGTGTATGTCTTCCACCTTCTTCTTTTGTTAATACGTATACTTCTGCTTTGAATTTTGTGTGTGGTGTGATTGTTCCTGGCTTAGCTAATACTTGACCTCTTTCTATTTCGTCCCTTTGCACACCTCTTAATAATGCTCCTATGTTGTCTCCTGCTTGCGCTTCATCTAACATCTTTCTGAACATCTCTACTCCTGTTACTACTACTGTTCTTGGCTCATCTGTTAATCCTACTATCTCTACTTGGTCTTGTACTTTTAATGTTCCTCTTTCTACTCTTCCTGTCGCAACTGTTCCACGTCCTGTTATACTAAATACGTCCTCTACTGGCATTAAGAATGGTTTGTCTGTATCTCTTTCTGGTGTTGGTATTGTTTCGTCTACTTTTTCCATTAATTCTATTATCTTGTCTCCCCATTCTCCGTCTGGATCTTCTAATGCTTTTAATGCTGATCCTACTACTACTGGTGTGTTGTCTCCGTCAAATTCATATTCGTTTAATAATTCTCTTACTTCCATTTCTACTAATTCTATTAACTCTTCGTCATCTACCATGTCTGCTTTGTTTAAGAATACTACTATCTTTGGCACTCCTACCTGTCTTGATAATAAGATGTGCTCTCTTGTTTGTGGCATTGGACCGTCTGCTGCTGATACTACTAGAATCGCTCCATCCATTTGAGCTGCTCCTGTTATCATGTTCTTTACGTAGTCTGCGTGTCCTGGACAGTCTACGTGTGCATAGTGTCTGTTTGGTGTTTCATACTCAACGTGTGCTGTTGATATTGTGATTCCTCTTTCTCTTTCTTCTGGTGCTTTATCTATTTGGTCATATGCTATGAATTCTCCTGTTCCATATCTCCTAGCTAATACTGCTGTTATTGCTGCTGTTAATGTTGTTTTACCATGGTCTACGTGTCCTATTGTTCCTATGTTTACGTGTGGTTTTGTTCTCTCAAATTTTGCCTTTGCCATTCCTCTTCCTCCTTTAT
>NZ_JBFWFX010000064.1:0-1033 GCF_050286925.1 Caloranaerobacter longqiensis | reverse complement strand
TGTCAATCCAGATAATATTAATCCTAGTCCATATAAACCAACTAGAGTTACAAAAAGAATTGGCAAAATTTTAATGTTAAAAGGTAGAATAATTCCTATTGTCAACATTACAATAATCATAAGTATAGTAACCTTGACTAAAGATACTATAAACCATACTAATGTTTTTAACTAATGTTTTTACAGACAATATACATAATATATGTGTTGGTTTTAGTAATAGTTGTTCAAATGTACCTGTCTGTTTTTCATACGAAATTGAAATTGATGCTTCTGAAATGATTGTTGATGCAAAAAACCAAAATATAAATCCTATATGTAAATTTTTTTGTCGGTAGTGTAAAAAATTTGTGCTTAAGTGAAAATAAATACTCCTTTCTGGCAAGAATTAGAAAAAGAAAAAATGTCAGAAAGGAGTATTTTTATGAGTAAATTACCAAAAGAAGTATTAAGACAAATGATTTCAGATGGAGGGTTAAAAACAGCAGATGATCTTTATGAGTATCTAAAAGATATGTTTAAAGATGCACTCCAAGAAATGCTTGAAGCAGAATTAGAAGTAGAATTAGGTTATGCTAAAGGAGATAGAAAAAATAAACAAACAGATAATAGAAGAAATGGATATTCTGAAAAAACTATTAAAACTAAATACGGAAAATTAGATATTGAAGTTCCTAGAGATAGAAATGGAGAATTTGAACCTATTGTAGTTCCTAAGAACAAAAGAGACATATCTGGAATAGAGGATAAAGTAATATCCCTTTATGCAAGGGGAATGACAACAAGGGATATATATGGAATACAAATATCATCTGAAATGGTAAGTAAAATAACAGACAAACTATTACCCCAAATACAAGAATAGCAAAATAGACCACTTGAACCAATTTATCCATTTGTATTTATGGATGCTATACACTATAAAGTAAGAGAAGATGGACAAAAAACAAAATCTTCGATTTGAATAAATCAAGGCAGATTTTGTTGAAATCCATAAACGAAAATTATATTTGAAATTGTCTCTAGTTTAATA
>NZ_JBFWFX010000063.1:0-1042 GCF_050286925.1 Caloranaerobacter longqiensis | reverse complement strand
TTTAAATATACGATTTTATTATCCATATTGTTTCCCCCTTCCAACAAAATTTTACCATAACAGACAGGAAGGGACAAAGAAATAAAATTAATTATAACTTATAACTATGAAAGAGGAGGCATAAAGATGAATGATTTACAAGTTTTTTCGAATAGTGAGTTTGGACAAGTTAGAGTAATTATAAAAGATAATGAAATTTGGTTTGTAGGCAAGGACGTTGCAAGTATATTAGGTTATAAAGATACATCAGATGCTCTAAAAAAGCATGTAGATAGTGAAGATAAGATGACCCTGCAAATTGCCGACTCACTTGGAAGAAAGCAAAACACATATGTAATTAACGAAAGTGGACTTTACAGTTTAATTTTAAGTTCTAAATTACCTAATGCAAAGAAATTTAAAAGATGGGTAACATCTGAAGTGCTTCCTAGCATTCGCAAGCATGGAGCATATATGACAGATGAAATGATTGAGAAGGTACTAACTGACCCAGATACAATTATCAAATTAGCTACACAGTTAAAGGAAGCTAAAAAAGAATTGAGAGAAAAGAACAGATTTATCGGTCAATTAGCAGCAAGTGAGAATTCAATACTTGTAAGAGAATTAGCAAAGGTGGCAGCAAAGAAAGGCATAACTATTGGAGAGAAAAGGCTTTGGAAGAAGTTGAGAGAATGGGGTTTGGTATTTAAAAACAGTACAGAACCAAAGCAGCAATATATTGACAGAGGATATTTCGAAGTAGTCGAGGGAGTAACAGAGACATCAAAAGGTACATTCACATATAGAACTACTAAGGTTACAGGAAAAGGACAGATATATATTATAAAGCGACTGCTAGAAGAAAGCATACAAGAAGAGGTAGCTGTTGCTAAATAAATCTAGATAGATGATGAAAGGGGAGTAATTAATATGACTAAACCACATTTACAAGAAGCATTTCCTAATTTGAAATTAATGACAGTTAAAGAGTGTTTAGATACTTTAGGTTGGGAATATGAGCAGATAGGTGAACATTCATTTAGAAATATAAAATGTTGTG
>NZ_JBFWFX010000062.1:0-1113 GCF_050286925.1 Caloranaerobacter longqiensis | reverse complement strand
TAATCCATAGGAAATTATAATAAAATCCCATATTTTAAAAATTTAATGTTGATTTTATTGAAACTTTGTCTGGCATGTTTACATGCCAGAGTCGTTATAAACTGTATTAATTTGTGGATAATTTTAAATATAATTTCCGTAATGGATATAGGCAAAATCTTCCTTAATTTATTTAAATCGAAGATTTTGTTCTAATATGACAACAAATAATTACAAGAATATAAAAAAATAAAGGAATTTACAATTTGATAGATAATATTTTTATTTGAAAGAAAATATTGTAATAAAGTATGTTAGTGGAAGAAGGATTTGAATGGGAGTAAGTAAAAAACAACAGCGCATATATTAGATATACACATGTAACAAAAGCTAATCTGACAGTGTTATGAAAAAAATGAAAGGGATAACGATGATAATGTAATAGAAATATATACATAAGCAAATTTCCACGAACAATTATTTGCAAACACCACTATATTGTATTATAATATGAACTTTAATTCGTGAAAAGAAAATTATCCGTAATGAAATCTAAAAGAAGATAAAAAATCTTAATCTATGTAAATCTTAAATGTTGGAGAGTGATATAGTGAATTCTGTTATTAAAGTAATGCCAGATTGGACTACTGTAGTATGGCAATTAGTAAATACTTTAATTTTGATTGGGTTAATTGTTTTGATTTTTTATATTGTTTTCAAATTACCTAAGACATTGAAGAGAATTTTAGTAATTGAGAACAAAGTTGTTAAGGGACAAATTCTTTTGCAAAAACCCCGTAGGGGAGAGATAGAAAAAGTTAATCTGGGAAATGGTGAGATTTACAGGGATATGTAGGTTTTTGGTGGGATATAAATAAAAAATCAAGGGACACATTCTTTTGCAAAAACAAACTGTAAGATAGAGATTTTTTATTCAGATGTTGGCAAGTAAAGCAGCAATCGTTACTTTAGTAATGAGTAGTAACGATTGCTTTTAAAAGCTGAAATTATGCACATTACAAGTCATTTTTATTTAATAAAATTTTATTATAAAAAGTTTATTAAATCAAGTTTTAAGCGGACATTTTTAGAAGTTAAGCGGACATAGGTTTAAAACCAGCAATATCAATATAT
>NZ_JBFWFX010000061.1:0-1132 GCF_050286925.1 Caloranaerobacter longqiensis | reverse complement strand
TCGGCTGCTTTCATATCAAAGATAGCTATATCAATTTCATCTTCTGTTGTTGCATTATTAAATCTGTTTTCAGCACACTTTAATTCCAATTGAGCTTGTCTAATTTCTTCTTGCAACATTAATACCACCTCGTTTTAAAGTATCTATTGATTGTTTCATCTGTTGCATTCTCAATAAATCAATTCCAGCTTCAATACATTCCTTCAAGTCCATGCCCTGTTCAATTGCAAGTTTTTCTATACTTTTTGCTAACTTCATTGCAAATTGGTCCATAATATCGCCCCCTTCTCGGCCTTATTTTCATAAGTCCTAAAGATTGGTCTACAGAATAATTTTTAACTATACACAGAAATAATGCATGCCAGTTATTTCTCATTCATATCCCCCATTCATTCTAAAATGGAATTTCCTCGTCGTATACAGGTTGAAATCCGTCTGGTGTATCATCATTAGCTTGTCCCTTGTTACCCCAATCTAGGAATTGTACTCTATCCGCCACTATCTCTGTAACATATCTTCTTTCACCTTGCTGTGTTTCATATGACCTAGTCTGTATTCTGCCTTGAATTCCTACTAATCTACCTTTTCCTAGATAGTTAGCACAATTTTCAGCTTGTTTACCCCAAACTACAATTTTAAAAAAATCAGTTTCTCTTTCTCCTTTTGTATTAGTAAAAGGTCTATCAACTGCTATATTAAAGGTGGCAACTGCTTTTCCGTTTCCAGGTAGAAATCTCAATTCTGGGTCTCTTGTCAATCTGCCAATTAAAACTACGCTGTTCATTCTATCCCTCCATTTGTTTAACTATTTCTTTAGCTTTCTCCAACGCTGCTATTAACTTTTTAGTGTTATTTCTAGCTTTTTCTGTAGCAAGATTTTTTAATATTTTCTTGTTCATGTCTATATCATATTCAAGCCATTTAATTACCTCATCATATTCCATTGTTTCACCTCACAAAACTTATATTAATGCATATCTACAAAATTATATCTAGCCTATCTTGAATTTTACTAATTGGTACTAATACATATTGCTCTAATAGAGGGTCATCATCTAAATCTCCTGTATAGTTTTCATTTAATACATTTATCCAATATCTACCTTCTTCTTCATCAATAATAATCTGTATA
>NZ_JBFWFX010000060.1:0-1158 GCF_050286925.1 Caloranaerobacter longqiensis | reverse complement strand
ATTAAAAGAAAACACCTCATATGTTTTCATATGAAGTGTTTAATTCAAATGTCTTTTTTATTTTGTGTTTTGTGAATTTGTGAAGCCTGACCCCGTTGTTTCTTTCAGATAATCTTTTATGTCAATATTGATATTTTTTAGCTGTTCCTCTGCCATTTTTAGACTCCAATTATGTGGCATTCCATTTTTATTTTTGGAGTGCCACTTGCAACCTCCTTTTATCCACTTAATTCTTAATATTTCCTGTGCAATATCAATTGGTAATCCTTTTTCTCTATCAATATTCAAATCCATTATTTTACTTCTCAATGAATTAGAGATGATTTTATCATATTTCTTCAACATTTCTATTTCTTCTATAGTTATGTAATCATCAACATCATACTCATAACCACAGCAATTACAAATATGTCCGGGGACTAATTCATAGGTTAATCTAAAACCACATACTGGGCAATACACATTTCCCAACTCCTTTAACTTCCTAATAATTATTTCACTCTTTCCATATAGTACTGTAATGCTTTCAGTGGTCATTTATAACTATTATGCCAATTTTCCCATCCTGGTAAAAAACATGTCATTATTTGTCCAGTTTTGGGATCATAAATGAGATATTCTAATGTTTTGGTATTAAATTTTATTCGATATTTTGAGTTACTCTTTGAAATGCCTTCCTTAATAGTATTTCCCTTTTCTTTAAGAAACTTTTTTGCCATTTCCCAGTACTTCTTCTTATCAGGTTTTTTACCATTACCACCTGGCATATCAGCAAATTCTTTTGCATGTCTTTTATAATGATCCTCAAAGTTATGAAACTCTTCCTCTGTAGGTAAGCCTTGAGTTTTAGCTGCTAAATATTCAAAAGCATCTTTTACAAACGAACCAAATTGGTCTACAAAAATATCTACTATATCGTCCCAAACGTCTTTTATATCATCCTAATATATAGCAATCACTACTGCTAAACCTAAACCATTTACAACATCTACTACATTACCCACTAGAACTCCTAATGCAGACGCAAATGCAAGAAGTCCATATTCAACTGCAGCTGGTAAGTTTAATGCTGCTAACTGACTAGCTATACTTGGATTACTTGCTACAGCTACATTATACATCTTTTGCGTATTACTATCTACTTCTTTTTTTAAAGTT
>NZ_JBFWFX010000059.1:0-1169 GCF_050286925.1 Caloranaerobacter longqiensis | reverse complement strand
TCCTGTATAGTTTTCATTTAATACATTTATCCAATATCTACCTTCTTCTTCATCAATAATAATCTGTATATTTTCTTCTTTAACACCTGTTTTATTTTTTATTATTTGTTTTAAAAGTTCTTCCACGCTAATACCTCCCATGTTGAAACTTCTTCAGACTTATCAGCAATTTTTTTAAGCAATTTATATTCTTCTTCCGTTAATTCCATCTCGAATACTGTTGAATCATCACAACCATGTAAAGATATTTTATATTTCATCACTCAACCCCCTTTGCTTTTTCTAATAATTCAACTAATCTAATAAATAACATATGTTTTTTCTCTGGGTTTTCAATTTTCCCTTTTTTAATATTTTTGCAATAAATACAATGTTCTTTATCATGATATTTATTTAAAGCACTATATTCAAAAGGTCCTCTTAATTCTTTCTGAAAATCTTTTAATAATTCCACTAACTCACGATTTAATGTTGTTAACTTTTTATTCTCTTTTTCTAATTCTTCTATTCTTCGTTTTAATTCTTCTATTTCAATCATTTCAGCTTCTTGTTGCATTTCATACTCGGCTTTTGCTTCTGCATTCAAATATTCTTGATATTGTTCTTCACATTCAAAACACATATTTATCCCTCACTTTCGTTAAATCTTATTTAATGCTAATTTTATAGCTTCTATTAACTTATCTTCATTTGCTTCACTACCTGCACATATAATTCCGTCATATGGATTAACTATTCCAGCAGGAAATCCATTATATTCTATATACATATGAAAGGGTTCAAGGTCTAATCCATTATAATTTTGAATGGTATCATGCCCATTGACTACTATTTTCCATTTATCGTCTATCTGATGTTCCCAAATAGTGTCTTTTATAGGTGATATTCCTAACTTATTTGCTAATTTTGAAACATAAACAAACAACTCTAACATTATTTATCTCCTCCTTTCTTCTGCCTCATCAAACCAAAGCCTTTCTGTTAAAACAAACTTAACTGCTCTGGCACTACTTCAACCTTTTTCTTTGGTTTCTTTTTAGCTGGTTTGCATTTAGCTATTTTAAGCCATTTCATAATTACTACAATTACCTCATTCTGACTTTTATAAACATTATTACTCAATGGTATGCTCCTAGAGCTAGTTGGAAGTGATATATACATACTATATA
>NZ_JBFWFX010000058.1:0-1239 GCF_050286925.1 Caloranaerobacter longqiensis | reverse complement strand
TCAGCTGTTAGCTTGTAATCCTGTCTCCGCACTGTTCAGTTTTCAAAGACCAAATCTTCTTTATCAAATCTCTTTGTCGACTTTTGCCGCCGACTCTTAATACTATAGCAGATTTGTTTATCTATGTCAAGAACTTTTTTGTTCTTATTTATTCTTAATTTTTACATTCTCGCAAATGCAGATACCAATATAGCATAATTACCATTAATATTCAATATTATTGATACCCAATCCTATCAATTTTTATTCAATTAATTTATTTTTTTCTTATAAAATCTCTCGTTTTCTCTATATTTTACTTAATGGAAATTACATTAAAACAGAATCTTCAAACCATTGTAAGATGCAAAAACTTAAAAAAATTCTTTAATACGAAAAAATGGAGGATTGGCTTCTCGCATCAACCCTCCATTTTTTTTAATAATATTAAAATGGTGCGCCCAGAGGGACTCGAACCCCCAACCTTCTGATTCGTAGTCAGACACTCTATCCAGTTGAGCTATAGGCGCAAATATGGAGGCGGCACCCAGATTCGAACTGGGGAATAAAGGATTTGCAGTCCTCTGCCTTACCACTTGGCTATGCCGCCAGAACATTCTAAAAAATTTTAAAGAATAAATGGCTGGGGCGGCAGGACTCGAACCTGCGAATGCTAGAGTCAAAGTCTAGTGCCTTACCGACTTGGCGACGCCCCAGCGAAACACTATCATCTAATGGGGTGGATAATGGGATTCGAACCCATGACCTCCAGAGCCACAATCTGGCGCTCTAACCAACTGAGCTATACCCACCATAAAACAATCTTAAATTCAGTTTACAATGAAAATTGGAGCGGGTGAAGGGAATCGAACCCTCGCGACTGGCTTGGAAGGCCAGGGCTCTACCACTGAGCTACACCCGCTTAATAAATGGAGCGGAAGACGGGATTCGAACCCGCGACCCTCGCCTTGGCAAGGCGATGCTCTACCACTGAGCCACTTCCGCACACTAACCATATCAGAATTCTGAATTTTAAATGTTATTGAGTCGCTAGAATATTATATTTAAATCTATAATTTAAAATTCACTGTAAAATAGTATATGGTGGAGGGGGCTGGATTCGAACCAGCGAAGGCTACGCCAACGGATTTACAGTCCGTCCCCTTTGGCCACTCGGGAACCCCTCCTAATATGGAGCTGGCGATGGGACTCGAACCCGCAACCTGCTGATTACAAGTCAGCTGCTCTACCAGTTGAGCT
>NZ_JBFWFX010000056.1:0-1433 GCF_050286925.1 Caloranaerobacter longqiensis | reverse complement strand
GACAGTTAAAGAGTGTTTAGATACTTTAGGTTGGGAATATGAGCAGATAGGTGAACATTCATTTAGAAATATAAAATGTTGTGGTAAAGAGGTTAAAATGGCAGGCTGGTTCGGTACAGAACATGCATGGTGTCCACTTTGTGGTAAAGGTATGCAAGATATGACAGGAATACTTCCTGCATCTAGTGTTACCGCAGGTATGATTGATGTAGACAAATATGATATATCAGACGGAAGAGTATGGGTTGCAGAAAATATTTGGAGATTAAAATAGTTGCTAAAATTGTTGCAAAAGTTAATGAATGTACAAGATTGATATTAGAAATTGTTGAGGAAAGGAGGCAAGGCTATGAATGATATAAGCATTTGGGTAGCAGTAAAGTTTTATGAATTAGAAAATATCATCACTATAGTGCATGATGGAAAGATAGTTGGATACAAAAGCGAAACAGCCCATCTAGTGGCAGCTAGATAGGCATATGCAAGAAAAAAACACACTTCATAAGTATTATACCTTACCATGAGGTGTAATGCAAGAGCGGAGGAACAAGTATGTACGGAAAAACACTTTCTCAATGTCGAGAAGAATTGATTGAGTATATCAAAAGAGAAGAATCTTATCTTAACACATTAGAAATGACTCCAAACTTTTTAGAAAAGATTAAGGAACAGGCTAGAGGGAACATTAGAAAAGCTAAACAGGAGCTTAAAGAAATTGAAAAATTAATAGGAGGTAAAGAGCATGGAAAACATTAGATTGAGTAACGAGTTTTTAACTATAAATGAGGAAGAAAAAGAAACTTGGAAGGTTACTGATGATTTAGCTGCGGACTGGTGTTTAGACAAAATTAAAGAGGCTAAAGCTGAATTTGAAAGATTTCGTATGGTAGCACAAGCTAAAATAGAGCAGATACAAGCTAGACTACAAGCTGAAGAAGAGAAAATGAATAGAGAAGTAGCTTTCTTTGAATCAAAGTTGAGAGAGTATTTTGAATCGCTAGAAAAAGTTAAAGAAACTAAAACACAGAAGTCTTACAAATTACCAAGTGGCATTCTAAAGCTGAAAAAATCAAAACCTAAGTTTATAAGAGATGACGAAAAACTAGTTAAATGGCTAGAAGCAAACAAATTAGATAATTTGATTAAAATTAAAAAATCACCTGATTGGGCTAATCTTAAAAAGAATGTAGAAGTAGTAGGCGATAAGGTTGTAAACAAAGAAACTGGAGAAATTGTTGAAGGTGTAAGAGTTGAAGAAGTAGCTCCAGAATTTATTGTGGAGGTGTAATAAATGGACAGTACAAGAGAATTACAACCAGTAAATAATGCATTGAGCATAATTGATAATGTTGATATACAACAAGTAGCGGGTACAATGCAGAAAATTGCTAGATTTCAAGCTGTTATTCAGAAAACGCTAAAAAAGAATCATG
>NZ_JBFWFX010000055.1:0-1561 GCF_050286925.1 Caloranaerobacter longqiensis | reverse complement strand
TCGGCTGCTTTCATATCAAAGATAGCTATATCAATTTCATCTTCTGTTGTTGCATTATTAAATCTGTTTTCAGCACACTTTAATTCCAATTGAGCTTGTCTAATTTCTTCTTGCAACATTAATACCACCTCGTTTTAAAGTGTCTATTGATTGTTTCATCTGTTGCATTCTCAATAAATCAATTCCAGCTTCAATGCATTCCTTCAAGTCCATGCCCTGTTCAATTGCAAGTTTTTCTATACTCTTTGCTAATTTTATTGCAAATTTCTACCACAATATCGCCCCCTTCTCGGCCTTATTTTCATAAGTCCTAAAGATTGGTCTACAGAATAATTTTTAACTATACACAGAAATAATGCATACCAGTTATTTCTCATTTATATCCCCCATTCATTCTAAAATGGAATTTCCTCGTCGTATACAGGTTGAAATCCGTCTGGTGTATCATCAGCTTGTCCTTTGTTTCCCCAATCTAAAAACTGCACTCTCTCAGCCACTATCTCTGTAACATATCTTTTTTCACCTTGCTGTGTTTCATATGCCCTAGTCTGTATTCTGCCTTGAATCCCTACAAGTCTGCCTTTCCCTAGATAGTTAGCACAATTTTCAGCTTGTCTACCCCAAACTACGATTTTAAAGAAATCTGTTTCTCTTTCTCCTTTTGTATTAGTAAAAGGTCTATCAACCGCTATATTAAAGGTGGCAACTGCTTTTCCGTTTCCAGGTAGAAATCTCAATTCTGGGTCTCTTGTTAATCTGCCGATTAAAACTACGCTATTCACCATATCCCTCCTGTTATAATGTATTTTCAATTCTAATTAATTCTTGATAAATAACTGCTGTAACTTCTTTTTCTACTTCTTTTTCAACAAGACCACGTTTCATTAATTCATCTGTAATATTTTCAGCTTCCAACCAACAATCCATAATAACCCTCCTTTTTTTAACAATCTTCATATGCAAAGTAACTTGGTACTTCTTCAATATCATCTAAAAATTCTTTTATAGTTTTAGTTACTGTTTTTCCATGTTCCCCGTATTCATAATGAGTAAATACTCCGTCTATTACAAAAGTTTCTATGAATTTTTCAGGAGTCATATCTGGATTATATTTTTTATAATCATCATAAATTGCTAATACAGTATCTATCCCCCATATATTTGCTGCATAATTCAAAGCCTCCAATTTGCTTTTAGCAACTATAAATTCAGCTACTCCATCATCATTTAATCTAAACATTTTTTTTATATTTTTCATAAAACACCCTCCTTAATTATTTTTCATTTTTAATATGTTTTTATTTCTATTGCATAATCATAAATTCGCACAAATTTCCCAAGTTTTCATAATTGTCCCTCCTATTTTTTTATTTTTTATATTCGCACTCATTTAAATAAAATGTATATCTACAAAATTATCTCTAGCCTATCTTGAATTTTACTAATTGGTACTAATACATATTGCTCTAATAGAGGGTCATCATCTAAATCTCCTGTATAGTTTTCATTTAATACATTTATCCAATATCTACCTTCTTCTTCATCAATAATAATCTGTATA
>NZ_JBFWFX010000054.1:0-1561 GCF_050286925.1 Caloranaerobacter longqiensis | reverse complement strand
TTTTTTTTATGGTTCGTTTTTAATATCATTACCTCTCACTAATACAAAATTATCAAACAATTTCTTCCTCAAGTTATAACTATTAAAATGTTTCATTATACCCAAGTATGATTGCACAGTTGCATTTACTTTATCAAATTCTATTCTACCAGCTTCATACTCTTTCTTGATAAATTTCAATCTTTTCTTTATCTTTTTAACCGATTTCTTTTTCATTTTCCTGTGTGTAGCCCAAACCCTAAAGCCTACAAATGGTATTCCTACACTAATTGGTCTTATAGCTGTTTTATTGTTCAAATGTAATTTAAGACTTTCATTTAAGAAAATTTCTATAAGATTTTTGATTTCATGTAAATATTTTTTATCATTATGGAGAATAATAACATCATCCATATAGCGTATATAATATTTGACTTTTAATTCGTGCTTACAGTATTTGTCTAGTTCATTTAAATATGTGTTTGCAAATAATTGACTTGTAAGGTTTCCAATAGGTATCCCTTTACCACTTATTCTTTCACATTCTCCTGGCTCTGCTCCTAAAGGCAATCCGAATTTCATGCCATTACTATCAATAATTACTTTAAGTAACCATATTAAATCTTTATCTTTAATTTTGTTTTGAAGTATTTTAATTAGTACATCATGGTCTACTCTATAAAAGTATTTGGATATATCAAGTTTTAAATAGTACCATTTTTCTGGTTTTCTAGAAACTTTTCTAAGCCAATATTGCAATCTGTCAGCAGCTGCATGAGTGCCTTTGCCAACTCGACAGGCATATGAATGTTCTATGAATGTTTTATCAAACAACGGATTTAAAATTCTATATATGGCCCATTGCACAACTCTATCTTTAAATGGTAGTGCCATTATAAGCCTTCTTTTAGGTTCATATATATAAAATTCTCTGTATCTACCTACTTTGTAAGTTTTCCATATAAGTTCATTTTGGATTTGTATAAGATTTTCTTCTAGATTAGCAGTAAACTCTAATACATCTTGCCTATATCTTTTATTTTTCCTAGCTTCTAAGTAAGCTTGATATAGGTTTTCAAAATCATATATTTTCTCATATAAATTGCCGTGTCTTTTCAAAATATCACCTCAAAATATAGTTGTAGTTAAGCGTAGCACTCTTCGTCGTATACTACTAACTGCTTTCTTAACAATTCAGTTTTTTGCCTTTCGGCAGGGAAATAGACCCCTTTTCCTCAAGCACTGGATAAATAACCGTAGCTATTTACCTTCTGGCATTGAGGTAGAGCGGCACGGAAGCCGATGTTGTTACTCGAGTTAGAACGAAGGTTGTTCAAGTTCAAAGAGAAAACACCAGCACTGGAACCGTTGTTCCAGTTGCCACCACGGATCGGCTTAAACGGCCTATTCCCCAATGATATGTGCACAAAATATGCTATTTAACGCTTTTTATCCAACCACCAATCATCCTGCCAATTTCATTGAGCATCTTGCTCCAGTTCTCATATTTCTTTAAAGAAAGATATCTTAATTGTGGATCAGCTGACAACCTAATTAATGCTCTGAGTGTATCTAATTCAAT
>NZ_JBFWFX010000053.1:0-1815 GCF_050286925.1 Caloranaerobacter longqiensis | reverse complement strand
TTGCAAAATACCTCTAGCATAACTAAGTTTTCTTTTATTTTGATCTACACATATCTCAAACGCTTTAATTATCCATTCTACTGGATATTGTTCTAATAAATCCTCTAGCAGCTCTTTTACTTTCCAATTTATTTGCCCAAAACCGCATTTCTGATATTCATTAGCAACTACTATTAAATCTGAATTATTATTTTCTGGTTCTTCGCTTGTACTAGTTATTTCTTCTTCGGCTGAATTTATTTCATCAAAATCATGACAACAACTGCTACTTTTTTCTTCTTTTCTTTTCTTTACTTTACTTTTCTTTACTTTACTTTTCTTTATGGTGTTTTTGTCAACATTAACCTCGTTATTGTCAGCATTTATACTTACTAAAACTATATTTTTGTAATCATTTACATCTATTAAGCAATATTCTTCATAAACTTCGACTTTTTTTCGCCTAGCTGCTGCTTCTAAATATCGTTTTTGAACTCCTCTAGAAGTCAAAACTTGATGCTTTTTATAAACTTCTTCATCAAATAAACCCCATTTTAAACAATCATTAATGATATCATTAACTTGGTTAATGTCAACATTAACCCTTTTTGAAAAGAGTAATTGTTCCTTTTCTGTCCATTGATAAAAGTAACTGTTTCTATAAATTTTCATTAAAAGTTTAATTACTATTGCAAAACCTATCACTCCATGCTTTGCTTCAATAAGAGCTATTTTGTCATCTTGGTCCATATCTGTATCTAATGGAAAATAATCTAGTCCTTCTTTTTGTGGTCTTGCCACTTTTTATCACCTGCTCTTTAAGAAAATTATTTATAAATGGTATATTCTTCATAATATCGGGCATAATATAAATAACAGGGGAACTTTAGCATAAGCCTATATTAAATTTTATGACCTCCAGTTCCCCTTTTGCCCGATTACCCTATGTTGCTAGGGTTTTTTTATTGTTTTAAAACGGACATTCGTCATCTGTTACTGGTATATTAAAATCGTCTGGTTCATCTGTGCTACTTGCTGCATCGTCCTCTGGATTATTTGCTAATAGCATTTTACAAGCTTTTTTTACAATTTCATCTTTTGCATTCAATACAAGCCATTTTATATAAGTTCTATCTTTTTCTAAAATTTCACCTAACGTTTGTCCTTTGTGTTTTCCAAATGTTAATTTGATATTTCTAGCTTCGTTTTCTGTCATAGTTTCTAATTCTTCAGCTTGATGAAATTGAGCTATATCTTCTACATCTTGAGTAAATATTTCACTCAATGATGCAACAGTTAAAGTAGCGTCAATTTGTGCTCTTTTTTTAGCCATTTTGAGTATTGTATTTGCTATACTACAAATATCATCGTTTTCTACTCTATATTTGATTCGTCCATAGCTATCAGTTTTAGATTTTAAAGTGCTTTTATCTATCCCTATTGGTAAATCTTTTTCAGTTACCCATCTCCACCTATATTTATCTTCTCTACTATTGCATGATCCAACGCCTTCAGTAATTTTCTGCCCATTCTTGTATAGAGTGCATTTTATTGTGTAAGCAAATATACCTTTCTCATAATCTTCGATTTTTTCAATTATGTCATATTCACTAGTCAAACCCATTAGCATTAAAATTTTTTCAGCGCCTGGTTTTAATAGTGTAGGTTTAGAAGTTCCGTTAATAACTCCATAATCATGATTCTTTTTTAGCGTTTTCTGAATAACAGCTTGAAATCTAGCAATTTTCTGCATTGTACCCGCTACTTGTTGTATATCAACATTATCAATTATGCTCAATGCATTATTTACTGGTTGTAATTCTCTTGTACTGTCCA
>NZ_JBFWFX010000052.1:0-1860 GCF_050286925.1 Caloranaerobacter longqiensis | reverse complement strand
GGCTCGAACCTATGACCTCCTGCTTGTAAGGCAGATGCTCTCCCAGCTGAGCTACGCGCCCAATTTTGGTGACCCTACCGGGATTCGAACCCGGGTTACCGCCGTGAAAGGGCGGTGTCTTAACCACTTGACCATAGGGCCTTGTTGGTGCCGGGGACCGGAATCGAACCGGTACGGTCTTATAAGGACCGCAGGATTTTAAGTCCTGTGCGTCTGCCAGTTCCGCCACCCCGGCATCTCTTTTGGCTCCTGGGGTGGGACTCGAACCCACAGCCTACCGGTTAACAGCCGGTTGCTCCACCATTGAGCTACCCAGGAACAATACTTTTTATCAGCGACGACAAGATATATATTAGCACAATTATAAATCCATGTCAACAACTTTTTTGAAAAATTTTTATGATTATTTTTTTCTCTTCGCTGATATATATATACATCTACTAATTATTGTTTCTAAATTTTCTATGTTATCTATCCTTAAAAATCCTCATAGATACTCTAATAACATGTGAGCAGCACTAAATCTGTAAACAACGTTAGAATGTTCCCATTCCTTATAGGTACTCTAGTAACTTCTTTAAATAATTTACTTAAAAAATACGATATAGATAGGTTTCAATTCCTTATAGATACTCTAGTAACTCAAGAAGTTGTTTTTTTAATGCACTTTTTTGCTCTTCGTTTCAATTCCTTATAGGTACTCTAGTAACCAGTCATATTTTTACTTACTAATTCTGTTCCATTTAGTTTCAATTCCTTATAGGTACTCTAGTAACAAAATTCCAATTCACATGTACTACTTCATCTAATTCCTCGTTTCAATTCCTTATAGGTACTCTAGTAACATTTGAAGATGGTGCAAATTAAAGACTATTGCAAAAGTTTCAATTCCTTATAGGTACTCTAGTAACGGAACTCCCTATCATAGAGAGTCCCTATTAAACTATGTTTCAATTCCTTATAGGTACTCTAGTAACCGTCTATATTATATATTCTGTCCCCATTATCAACGGTTTCAATTCCTTATAGGTACTCTAGTAACCCATTACATATATTGATATTACCACATTTTTTCATATTAGTCAATTAACTGATTTTTTATGTTAATTCCTACTAATATACTAGAGTTTTACCATTCTATATATTGAATTTTACACGTTTTTTGCAAAAAACAAAAAGTCGTCGATCCCCAAGGGTTTTTGCACTACTGGAGGTCGACGACATTGTTGTTCTGGTTATAATAAAAAGTCCCTATCACATTCTATTATGATAGGAACTCCTCTGGTGCCCAGAGGCGGAATCGAACCACCGACACGGGGATTTTCAGTCCCATGCTCTACCGACTGAGCTATCTGGGCGTATTCTATTTTGGTGGGCCCTCAGGGACTCGAACCCCGGACCTGCCGGTTATGAGCCGGACGCTCTAGCCAGCTGAGCTAAGGGCCCTTATTGAGAATTTATGGTGGGCTTAGGTGGACTCGAACCACCGACCTCACGCTTATCAGGCGTGCGCTCTAACCTGCTGAGCTATAAGCCCGTACTGGTCGGGGTGGAGGGACTCGAACCCCCGGCCCCATGGTCCCAAACCACGTGCGCTACCAAACTGCGCCACACCCCGATATTACTTATTCTATTTGGCAGGGGTGGCAGGACTCGAACCCACGACATTCGGTTTTGGAGACCGACGTTCTACCAGCTGAACTACACCCCTGCGTTTAATTGGTGGGCCCTCAGGGACTCGAACCCCGGACCTGCCGGTTATGAGCCGGACGCTCTAGCCAGCTGAGCTAAGGGCCCTTAAATCTTGGCGGAGAAGGAGGGATTTGAACCCTCGCGCCCCGATTAGGGACCTACTCCCTT
>NZ_JBFWFX010000051.1:0-1922 GCF_050286925.1 Caloranaerobacter longqiensis | reverse complement strand
TTAACTATTGAATATTCGTTAGTTTCATCATACTTTTCAGAATTTGGAGCAATTATTGTAAACTTCAAGTCATCTGTATCTATGATACTCAATCCGCCTTTTGCTCGCGTAATTTTCAATCCTTTATTTTTTATTTCTTTTAATAAGTTTTCAAATATTCTTGTATTACTCGTCTTATTTGGCATATATATTTTCTCAATATCAAAGCTTTTTATAACTTCCGGTAATCCACCAATATGATCCTCATGCGGATGAGTCGCTATAATATAATTAATTTTACTAATACCCATATTTTTTATGTACTTAACTACAAATTCCCCATCTTCTTTATTACCACCATCTATTAATGCAGTCTCGCCATTTGGAAATTGTATTAATATACTATCTGCTTGCCCAACATCGAGGAAATGGACTTTTAATTCTGCATTAACAGTTGTATTTGTACTGCTAGTTTGAGAACTAGTTTGTTTAGCTTGCTCTGTTTCAGATATTTGCTCATTACTAATATCGTTTACATTTTCTCCAGCCTGATTTTTCTCAATCGTTTGGTTGTCTGATAGTGATTCGTCATTATCTTTTTCTTGTAGCTCTTGTTTAGTTACACTTACTTGATTACTTGAAATATTTTGCTCGTCAGTTTCGATTGTTTCAATCATTGAAAAACCAATGATTGTCAATATGAAGAAGCCTAGTAGGGCAATTAGTATAGGCTTTTTGGGCTTCTTCTTAAAGATTCTAACAGGTAGCATTATCAAAGAAATCAAAAACCCCAAAATCCCTATGATACTTAAAAATTCTCCCATACAAGTCATTCCTCCTCTTGCTAATAATACGTGAAACACAATAATAATTTCTACAAGAATTTATTATTTCCTTTATTCCTTTATTCTTACAAAAAACAAAAAAAGTAGAATCTAGCATAAAACTAGACTCTACCTTTTGGAAAAATCGCATAATTCATCAAGTGTAACGCCCAAACCTCTAGCTAATTTTTTAGCTGTAGAAACTTTACAATCTCCTCGCTTCTCAATATCCTCTATAGTCCTAACTGGCACTCCAGATGCTTTCGATAAAGCTGGTACTGTCAACCCTTTAGCTTTTCTTATTTCTCTTAATTTCATACTAATTCCTCCTTGATTCGTTGTAAGCCCTAATTGCTACTACTAACGCTATTATACTTATTACTAAACTTATATACTTTACCATGAGTTTTACCTCCCCCATGAATATTTTTTAATTATGTGATATACTTATTATATAGGGGAGCTGGTGACTCCCCTGTATGGTTATTTCTTTTTACGCTTGGAACGTTTCTTTTTAGGAACGTTCCTTTGTTTTTTTGTCGTTCTATAGATGATTATTGCTGTGACTAGATTAATTATTGACGTTGCTAGATTTATGTATTCGTCATTGTACCTCAATTTCATCCCCCCTTTCTTAATTATATTGTACCACGTTATAACGTGGTTGTCAACACTTTTTTGTCTTTTATTCAAATTTTTCAAAAAAACAAAAAAAGACTAGGGCATCACACCCTAGCTTTTTTATAAGACAGAAAAAATATCCTGCTTTTGTTTAAAATACACTTCTTAAAACAAGAACTATAAAAACTATAAAAACAACAACTAATGTGCTAATTCCACTTCTTCTATTCATAATTTTTTTCATATAAATCACCCCTTCTATTGATTTTTTCAGTATTATACATATTTCTTAAATAATTTCAAGTTATTTTTGCAAAAAATTAAAAAAGACCGGGTTTACCCGGCTCATTAAACTCTCTTAATTCTTAATCACATAATCTTCTAGCTTATCAACAACTATATTAGTCATGAGCTCTATATCCTTACGTCTAAACCCTTTAATATTTTCCTGTTCCAGTTTTCTCATAGTTATATTAGTAATGGCTAGAACTAATTGTT
>NZ_JBFWFX010000050.1:0-1935 GCF_050286925.1 Caloranaerobacter longqiensis | reverse complement strand
GCTTCAAGCATTTCTTGGAGAGCATCTTTAAACATATCTTTTAGATACTCATAAAGATCATCTGCTGTTTTTAACCCTCCATCTGAAATCATTTGTCTTAATACTTCTTTTGGTAATTTACTCATAAAAATACTCCTTTCTAACATTTTTTCTTTTTCTAATTCTTGCCAGAAAGGAGTATTTATTTTCACTTAAGCACAAATTTTTTTACACTACCCTTGCACATTTATCTTCTAACATTTTCTTTATAGCCAATCTTCCATTGGTTATAGCACAATCTGTAAAAGGCATTCTACCTTTTCGTGTAGGATATATTCTGCTTTTTTTAGGCTTTCTGTTCACTTGTGCTGCTGTTAGCCTAAGTACTTCTTTTATTTCTTCTATCTTTTCTTCAGCTAGAGTTCCATTTAACAATGTATCAATTAGTTTATCTAACTCTTTACTAGCCTTTGATGCTAATATCTTCGCTAAATTGCTCGCTCCTTTTATACTCCAACTTGCCTTCCTATTTTTCATTCTTTGGGCTAATATATCGCATATATTATGTTCCATTGTTCCTAAATTCCTATATACTACACCTTCCGGTGGTTCAGGTAATTTTATATCCTTTCTTGGATTATATGGTACTAATCCTTTTTTGTTATTTACTAAATAATTATATAGCTTCTCTAGCTTTTTTAGTTTTTCTTCATCTTCATTGTTTTCTACCATAAGATTTGTTATCAACTCTAAACTTTCTTTTGTTTTACCTTGGTTTAATAGTTTAATTATTTTTTTACTCTTTTTCTTATCATCTATATTTCTTGTTACTGCTTGGCTTTTATGAAATGGGTCTAATTGAAATGTTGCTCCTTCTTCCTTCACTATTTCTTTTATCCAGTTCGATCCATCTCCATTTATTATTCTTAGTTCTATTTCGTCTTGGTTATATGTGCTTGCTATTTTAGAATCCCTTATCTCCTTAAATTTTTTACTTCCCTTAAAACTTACATACGCTTTCTTTTCTATAGTTATATATCTGTCTTTTTTCTCATGTTTTTTCTCCCAACCTTCATAAAATATGCCTAATTTTAGCTCTTTTATTACTTTCTTTTTACTTTTTCCTTTGTCTTTACTTTGTATGTTTAACCAAATACCATCCATTTCTTCAAATATTACTTTTACTTCTTTTTCACCTTTTAATTTCCCTTCTTTGTTTAACTTTATTTCTCTTTCTTCTTTTTCTTCTATCTTTTCTCCTATTTTTTGAACTATATCCCAAACTGCTGTATGACTTATGCTTTGGTTTGTATGTTTCGTTATTTTATCTGCTGCTTTTCTATATGACATATCTGTTATATTGTCTACTATCTTTTCTACTAAGTTAGCTGAAATTTGCCCTATTGTTTCAATTTTTAAATATTCGTCTAATAGAAATATATAACTTTTCTCTCCTTTTTCTGTTATATATTCATATATTCTTCTTTCATATTCTATTATTCCCATTACTGTCTTTATTGAAGTCTTTCTTTTTCCTTTATTTCTATATTTATTTTTATCTCTTTCTTTCATTAGCTTTTCATCTAATTTCTCAAGTATATATACAAGTATTTCACATGCCTTTCGGCATACAAATTCATAAATTTCTTTTTCTAGGCTCTTGAAATTTATATCGCTTTCTTTTAAACTTAATACATACATGAAACCATCCCTTTTCTATTATATTGGATGATTCATGTATATGTAAGATGCCTTCGGGCATCTTTTTATTTTGATATTTTGCCTACTTAAATTTTACTCTAGGAATCAAACTGTAACTTTAAAAAAAGAAGTAGATAGTAATACGCAAAAGATGTATAATGTAGCTGTAGCAAGTAATCCAAGTATAGCTAGTCAGTTAGCAGCATTAAACTTACCAGCTGCAGTTGAATATGGACTTCTTGCATTTGCGTCTGC
>NZ_JBFWFX010000049.1:0-2010 GCF_050286925.1 Caloranaerobacter longqiensis | reverse complement strand
GGTATGAGGACAGTAGAAGTGTTATAGAGAAAATAAACTTGGCTAAAGAATTTAAAATAGGTGGAATTTCATTATGGAGGTTAGGTAATATACCTGATTATTATAATCCAGGAAATCAAGAATTTTATTTGGATATTTGGCAGCAAATACAGAAAAATATTGCTGAATAAAGAGAAAAGCGTGGCGGAATAATTCGCCACGCTTTTTAAATAAGGCTATTTTTAAGGCATGTCAAAAATCTATTGTATCTAGATTTTAAGGAATTTTCATGGTAAATAATAGTATAAAACCACTACAAAAACATAATTGACAAATAATAGAATAAATGTTAATGTAAAGTTAAATAAATAATTAATTGAATGGATTGAAGTAATTATTATATTTACTAAAAAGAAAAACGAGGTGAGAAGTATGCTGTATCCAAGACCGCCAAATAAAAAGCTTATTAACTTATATTGATGTTGGAAGCATGTTTGATAGATCCAATAAAACATTATAAGTATTTAGTAAATATGAAAATTTTTACATCAAAGTATCAGAATTATTTTATAATTTTTAATACTTCTAGAATTAATTTAAGGAGTTTATTTGTACCTTGATGAGAATTAGAGAATCTAATTGATTTACCAATTGTATTCCCCTGAATATCAATAAGTGTAGCTTCATGATTGAATTTACCTATATCGATACCTACTATAATCATACAAAACACCTCACAATTAAAATTACAGATAGATATACACTCTAATCTTTACAAGTTACAGCCTTGTTAGATATACGAAGAATTAGATTTAACTAATCAACATCCAGCTTATTCGTAAAAACTCGTAAAGCAGAGATATCACTCTCAATTAGGAGGATTTAAACCTCAAGGAGGAAAACGAAAATCCCTATATGTTTACGAGAATAATTATCTCAAATTATTTTTCAATATACAAGTTTTTTAAGTTTTCATGCTACTAGGTAGGAAGAGTAGATGAAAACTATTAGATATGATTTTTATTTTATTTTGAAGTGTTTTGCAAACTTTATTATACAAGGGAGGATATATATATTTCAAATGTTTACAAATAAAAATAGTGTATTAAAAAATAGAAATTTTATGTTACTTTTATTTGGTAAAATTGTTTCCCAATTAGGCAATTGGGTATATTATTTAGCTATAATATATTTTATAACACAAGTTACTAAATCTACTGCAAGTACAGGGATTATTTTATTTTTTAATGCAGTTCCAGTTATTATGTTTGGAGCTATTGCTGGCAGTGTGTGTAAAAGATATTCAAAAAAGTTTATCTTGGTGTTTTCAGATTATATTAGTGGTTTTTTGTCACTATATTTGGGGGTAAAAGCATTAACAGGGGATATCTCCTTGATAGAAGCAAGCATAATTACATTTCTTTTAGGAGTATCAAAGTCATTTTTTACACCGGCATTACTTTCTGCAATACCTACTATTGTTGACGAGTCAGAACTGAATAGAGCCAACTCATTAATTAAATCTACTAACAGTGTTACAAATATATTAGGGCCCTTAATTGGTGGAACCATGATTATGTTGATTGGTTGCCCAATAGCATTTATATTAAATGGAATATCGTTTATTATTTCAGCTATAAGCGAGATGTTTATAGAAATACCTAATAGCAATAATAAAAATGAAAAATTAAGATGGTATAAAAATATAGTTGCCGATTTCGTAGAAGGGATGAACTTTGTTAAATCAAACAGATTAATTTATAATATTCTAATTGTATTTTCTATTATGACTTTTTTTGCTTCTCCTATGGTTTTGATATTTCATCAGTTGGTTGTAGCTTCGCAAAATATTTTGCAAAATTTCGCACGTTATTTCGCAAAATATTTTGCTTTTTTTTATGGTTCGTTTTTAATATCATTACCTCTCACTAATACAAAATTATCAAACAATTTCTTCCTCAAGTTATAACTATTAAAATGTTTCATTATACCCAAGTATGATTGCACAGTTGCATTTACTTTATCAAATTC
>NZ_JBFWFX010000048.1:0-2267 GCF_050286925.1 Caloranaerobacter longqiensis | reverse complement strand
TTTAAATATACGATTTTATTATCCATATTGTTTCCCCCTTCCAACAAAATTTTACCATAACAGACAGGAAGGGACAAAGAAATAAAATTAATTATAACTTATAACTATGAAAGAGGAGGCATAAAGATGAATGATTTACAAATTTTCAGTAACAAAGAATTTGGCGAGATTAGAATAATTGAAATTAATGGTAAACCTTATGCAGTTGGAGTAGATGTAGCTAGAGCGTTAGGATATAAAAATCCTAGTAAGGCTGTAATTCAACATTGTAGAGGTATTACCAAAGCGGGAATACCTTCAAAAGGTGGAATTCAAGAGACTAATGTTATTCCAGAAGGCGATATTTATAGATTAATTATTAAGTCAGAGCTACCAAGTGCAGAAAGATTTGAAAAATGGGTGTTTGATGAAGTATTACCTTCAATCAGAAAGCACGGAGCATATATGACAGATGAAGTATTAGAAAAAGCATTAACTAGTCCAGATTTTCTTATACAGCTTGCTACAAAGCTAAAAGAAGAAAGACAGAAAAGAATTGAAGCAGAAAAGAAAGTTAAAGAACTTACTCCTGCAGCTGAATTTGGTAATGCAATAGGTAATTGTAAAGATGCAATTTTGATTAGAGATTATTGCAAAATACTAGCTAATGCTGGAATAAATATAGGTCAAGATAGAATGTTCAGTTGGTTACATGCTAACGGTTATATTTATAGAGATAAAGGAAGCAATCAGTGGATGGCTTATAAAAGATACGTTGATATGGGGTTATTCAAAGTAAAAGAGACTAGAATTAGTACAAATAATCATGGAGACATAATAAAATGCACTATTAAGATTACTGGCAAAGGGCAAAGATATTTTTACGAAAAATTAAAGAATCAAAAAACTGCATAAAGGGGGCTTTAAAGTGAATTTATTAATCGAATCATTAAAACAAGTTTTAGCAGTGTTCAATCAACAATGTGATGATATGGACTATTTTGTAAATAAAAACAAGTTAGTAGAAGTAAGTGATTTAGGAGTAAGAGATGTTTGTGATTTAGAAGATTTATCGGTGATTACAGTCACAGACAATAGATTAATTTTAAAGTTTGAAGGTGAAAGTTTAGATTTACATCTAACTCCGCATGGAGTAGAAGCATAGAAGGAGGTAAGGTTATGAATGATATAAGCATTTGGGTAGCAGTGCAATTCTATAAAAGTCAGGGCATTATTACTATAGTACATGACGGAAAGATAGTAGGCTACATGAGTGAGAAAGCCCATCTAGTGGCAGCTAGATAGGCATATGAAGAAAAAACACTATCTAACCTGTATTATACCCTAAAAGCAAGGTGTAATGCAAGAGCGGAGGGTTATTATGAACTATTACGAAAAAGGTATAAAACTACTTGGAAGATTAGAAGGACGTAAAGAATCAAACGAGTTTTTGATAGCTTTAGATAAAAAATATAAAAAGAAATTTGAAAAGCTAGGATATATTGAAGAAGTTAAAAAGTTAGATAAAAGCATAGAAGAAAAAATAATCGAGAACAGACTTATCAAGAAAATACTTAAGGAGGTTATGTAAATGAATATGTTAGACATTAAATTAAGTAATGAGTTTTTAGAAATAGATGAACAGGCAAAAGAAAGTTGGAAGGTCAAGAATGACCTTGATGCAGACTGGTGTCTAGACAAAATTAAAGAGGCTAAAGCTGAATTTGAAAGATTTCGTATGGTAGCACAAGCTAAAATAGAGCAGATACAAGCAAGACTACAAGCTGAAGAAGAGAGAATGAATAGAGAAGTAGCTTTCTTTGAATCAAAGTTGAGAGAGTATTTTGAATCTCTAGAAAAAGTTAAAGAAACTAAAACACAGAAGTCTTACAAATTACCAAGCGGCACTCTAAAGCTGAAAAAATCAAAACCTAAGTTTATAAGAGATGACGAAAAACTAGTTAAATGGCTAGAAGCAAACAAATTAGATAATCTGATTAAAATTAAAAAATCACCTGATTGGGCTAATCTTAAAAAGAATGTAGAAGTAGTAGGCGATAAGGTTGTAAGTAAAGAAACTGGAGAAATTGTTGAAGGTGTAAGAGTTGAAGAAGTAGCTCCAGAATTTATTGTGGAGGTGTAATAAGTGGACAGTACAAGAGAATTACAACCAGTAAATAATGCATTGAGCATAATTGATAATGTTGATATACAACAAGTAGCGGGTACAATGCAGAAAATTGCTAGATTTCAAGCTGTTATTCAGAAAACGCTAAAAAAGAATCATG
>NZ_JBFWFX010000047.1:0-2493 GCF_050286925.1 Caloranaerobacter longqiensis | reverse complement strand
GAGGGGAAGAAATGGAATTCAAATTTAATTGGGAAGAGAACAAAGAGAAGATTGAAGAGTTAAAGAAAGTAATTGAAGAGAATAAAGAAAAAAAAGGAGCATTAATGCCAGTATTACATGAAGCACAAAGGATATTCGGATATCTTCCAATAGAAGTACAGAGGATGATATCAGAAGGACTAAATATACCATTAGCAGAAATATATGGAGTAGCAACATTTTACTCACAATTTTCATTAATACCAAAAGGAAAATATCAAATAGGAGTATGTTTAGGAACAGCATGCTATGTAAAAGGAGCACAAGCAATAATAGACAAAATTAAAGAAGAATTAAACTTAGAAGTAGGAGGAACAACAAAAGATAGAAAGTTCTCATTGCAGGCAACAAGATGTATAGGAGCATGCGGATTAGCACCAGTAATGACAATAAATGAAGATGTATATGGAAGGTTAAAAGCAGACGAAATACCAGCGATATTAAAGAAGTATATGGAGTAGGTGCTAGGTATAAAGTAAAATTAAAAATTAAAGAAGGTTGAAGAAGGTTGACAGCTTATGGCTAACAGTTGATAAAAAATGAAAGAAATTTAAAGTTGATAGTCGGTAGACTGACAACTGATGACTAATAACTGTCGGCTAATAATTTACGAAAAGAGAATATCGAATAACGAGTAACAGATAGTTAATTGCGAATAATAGTCAGAAAATTTGGAGGTGAAGAAATGAAATCATTAGAGGAATTAAAAAAGATAAAAGAAGAGACATTAAAGAAAGTTGATTTAAGAAAGCAAAGAGAAGGGACAAGAATAGTAGTAGGAATGGCTACTTGTGGTATATCAGCAGGAGCAAGACCAGTATTAATGGCATTATTAGAAGAAGTAAAAAATAGAAACTTAAGTGATGTAATAGTAACACAAACAGGATGTATAGGGGTATGTAGACTAGAGCCAATAGTAGAAGTATACAGGCCAGGAGAAGAAAAAGTAACATATGTAGAAATGACACCAGAGAAAGCAAGGAGAATAATAGCGGAGCATATAGTAAACGGAAAAGTAGTAACAGAATATACAATAGGAGCATATGAGAAGTAAAGTTTCACGTGAAACAATCAAAGCTGATAATGTAAAGGAGGTAAAGAAATGAATATCTATAGAGCACATGTATTGATATGTGGTGGTACAGGTTGTACATCATCAAGTTCAGACAAGATACAAAATGAATTTGAATTAAAGATAAAAGAAAAAGGGCTAGACAAAGAAATAAAAGTAGTAAGAACAGGATGTTTCGGACTATGTGAAGCAGGACCGATAGTAATAGTATATCCAGAAGGAGCATTTTATAGTCATGTAAAAGTAGAAGATGTAGAAGAGATAGTAGAAGAGCATTTACTAAAAGGAAGAATAGTAAAGAGATTATTATACAAAGATGCAGTAGGAGAAGACACAATAAAATCAATAAACGAAGTAGGATTCTATAAGAAGCAAAAGAGGATAGCATTAAGGAACTGTGGGGTAATAAACCCAGAAGACATAAACGAATATATAGCATTTGATGGATACATGGCATTAGGTAAAGTATTAACAGAGATGACACCAGAAGAAGTAATACAAGTAGTAAAAGATTCAGGACTAAGAGGTAGAGGTGGTGGAGGATTCCCAACAGGATTGAAATGGGAATTCACAGCTAAAGCTCAAGGGGATCAAAAATATGTATTATGTAATGCAGACGAAGGGGATCCAGGAGCATTCATGGATAGAAGTATACTAGAAGGGGATCCACATTCAGTATTAGAAGCAATGGCGATAGCCGGATATGCAATAGGAGCAAATCAAGGATATATATATGTAAGGGTAGAGTATCCAATAGCAGTACAGAGATTAGAAATAGCAATCAAGCAAGCGAGAGAAAAGGGATTATTAGGAAAGAATATATTTGGAACAGGATTTGATTTTGACATAGAAGTAAGACTAGGAGCAGGAGCATTTGTATGTGGAGAAGAGACAGCTCTAATAGCATCAATAGAAGGACAAAGAGGAATGCCGAGAAATAAGCCACCATATCCAGCGAACAAAGGATTATGGGGTAAACCAACACTAATAAACAATGTTGAAACATATGCAAACATACCACAGATAATACTAAAAGGAGCAGAATGGTTTAGAAGTATAGGAACAGAGAAATCACCAGGAACAAAGGTATTTGCATTAGGAGGAAAGATAAACAACACAGGATTAGTAGAGATACCAATGGGAACAACATTAAGGGAAGTAATATATGAAATAGGTGGAGGAATACCAAACGGAAAGAAATTCAAAGCAGTACAAACAGGAGGACCATCAGGAGGATGTATACCAGCAGACCTAATAGATACACCAATAGAATTTGATACATTAACAGAATTAGGTTCAATGATGGGTTCAGGCGGAATGATAGTAATGGACGAAGATACATGTATGGTAGATATAGCGAGATTCTTCTTAGACTTTACTGT
>NZ_JBFWFX010000046.1:0-2499 GCF_050286925.1 Caloranaerobacter longqiensis | reverse complement strand
TACTGCCCTTACACCTCAGGCCTATCTACCAGATAGTCTATCTGGGGTCTTACTCCTTGCGGATGGGAAATCTTATCTTGAGGGGGGCTTCGCGCTTAGATGCCTTCAGCGCTTATCCCTTCCAGACTTGGCTACCCAGCTGTGCTCCTGGCGGAACAACTGGTGCACCAGCGGTCTGTCCATCCCGGTCCTCTCGTACTAGGGACAGCTCCTCTCAAATTTCCTACGCCCACGGCGGATAGGGACCGAACTGTCTCACGACGTTCTGAACCCAGCTCGCGTGCCTCTTTAATGGGCGAACAGCCCAACCCTTGGGACCTACTTCAGCCCCAGGATGAGACGAGCCGACATCGAGGTGCCAAACCTCCCCGTCGATGTGGACTCTTGGGGGAGATAAGCCTGTTATCCCCGGGGTAGCTTTTATCCGTTGAGCGATGGCCCTTCCACTCGGTACCACCGGATCACTAAGTCCAACTTTCGTTCCTGCTCGAGGTGTCTCTCTCGCAGTCAAGCCCCCTTCTGCCTTTACACTCTACGCACGATTTCCGACCGTGCTGAGGGAACCTTTGAGCGCCTCCGTTACCTTTTAGGAGGCGACCGCCCCAGTCAAACTGCCCGACTGACAGTGTCCCAAGACCGGATTCACGGCCTCTGGTTAGAATTCCAGTACCACAAGGGTGGTATCCCAAGGTCGACTCCATCGAAGCTGGCGCCCCGACTTCTCAGTCTCCCACCTATCCTGTACATGTGATACCAAAATCCAATGTCAGCCTGCAGTAAAGCTCCACGGGGTCTTTCCGTCCTGCCGCGGGTAACCAGCATCTTCACTGGTACTACAATTTCACCGGGTCCCTTGTTGAGACAGTGCCCAAGTCGTTACGCCTTTCGTGCGGGTCGGAACTTACCCGACAAGGAATTTCGCTACCTTAGGACCGTTATAGTTACGGCCGCCGTTTACTGGGGCTTAAGTTCAGTGCTTCGCTTTCGCTAACACTTCCCCTTAACCTTCCAGCACCGGGCAGGCGTCAGCCCCTATACTTCGTCTTTCGACTTAGCAGAGACCTGTGTTTTTGGTAAACAGTCGCTTGGGCCTATCCTCTGCGGCCGGCCGAGGCTTCAGTCGCTAGGACCTACACCTTAACCGGCACCCCTTCTCCCGAAGTTACGGGGTCATTTTGCCGAGTTCCTTAACAAGGGTTCTCCCGCTCGTCTTAGGATTCTCTCCTCGCCTACCTGTGTCGGTTTGCGGTACGGGCACCTGTTTGCTCGATAGAGGCTTTTCTCGGCAGTGTGGAATCGGCTGCTTCGCTACTTAAATTTCGCTCCCCATCACCTCTCGGAATTATTCCTACGGATTTGCCTATAGGAACTTCCTACCGGCTTGGACGCACTCAACCAACGGTGCGCTCAGCCTATCCTCCTGCGTCACCCCATCTCTCAAGCGCAAACAGGTGGTACAGGAATCTCAACCTGTTGTCCATCGCCTACGCCTTTCGGCCTCGGCTTAGGTCCCGACTAACCCTGAGCGGACGAGCCTTCCTCAGGAAACCTTAGGCTTTCGACGGGTGGGATTCTCACCCACCTTTCGCTACTCATGCCAGCATTCTCTCTTCTGTACAGTCCACTACTCCTTACGGTGTAGCTTCTGCCCGTACAGAATGCTCCCCTACCCAGCGCTTAGCGCTGCCGCAGCTTCGGTGACAGGTTTGAGCCCCGGACATTTTCGGCGCAAGACCACTCGACCAGTGAGCTATTACGCACTCTTTAAATGAATGGCTGCTTCTAAGCCAACATCCTGGTTGTCTGTGTAGTCTTACATCCTTTACCACTTAACCTGTACTTTGGGACCTTAGCTGGCGGTCTGGGCTCTTTCCCTCTCGACTATGAAACTTATCTCACATAGTCTGACTCCCAAGGAACATGACAATGGCATTCGGAGTTTGATAGGTTTCGGTAGCGTGTGAGCGCCCCTAGACCATTCAGTGCTCTACCTCCATGTCACTACCTTGAGGCTAGCCCTAAAGCTATTTCGGGGAGAACCAGCTATATCCGAGTTCGATTGGAATTTCACCGCTACCCACAGGTCATCCCAGCCTTTTTCAACAGACACGGGTTCGGGCCTCCACGAAATTTTACTTTCGCTTCACCCTGCCCATGGGTAGGTCACCCGGTTTCGGGTCTACGACATGCAACTTAGACGCCCATTTAAGACTCGGTTTCCCTACGGCTCCGGACCTTAAGGTCCTTAACCTCGCTGCATATCGTAACTCGCTGGCCCGTTCTACAAAAAGTACGCGGTCGCACGTATAAAGTGCTTCCACTGCTTGTAGACATAGGGTTTCAGGTTCTATTTCACTCCCCTCCCGGGGTTCTTTTCACCTTTCCCTCACGGTACTATGCGCTATCGGTCACCAGGTAGTATTTAGCCTTGGGAGGTGGTCCTCCCTGCTTCCCACAGGGTTTCACGTGTCCCGTGGTACTCTGGATCACAGCCCTAAG
>NZ_JBFWFX010000045.1:0-2785 GCF_050286925.1 Caloranaerobacter longqiensis | reverse complement strand
TCCTGTATAGTTTTCATTTAATACATTTATCCAATATCTACCTTCTTCTTCATCAATAATAATCTGTATATTTTCTTCTTTAACACCTGTTTTATTTTTTATTATTTGTTTTAAAAGTTCTTCCACGCTAATACCTCCCATACTGTAAATTTCCAAATTTCTCTGGCTTTAATATAAATGATGATATTTTTCAATATCTCTATAATGCTGTTGTTGCTATTATGTATGGTATAATAGGACTTGGATCACTTGTTACGTCTTCTAAGAAGGTCATTTCCTCATATTTGCCACTAGGTAGTTCAACTCTTACTTTCATATTGTGCCAGTCTTTTATTTCTCTTATTTCATATTCGTCTATATCATCTCCTACTATCCCTTTATAGTATTCGATTGCTTCCTCTTTAGTTCGGGCAATAATATACTCTTGTTCTCCACCATCAAATTCAAAACACTTTAAATCTTCAGCTCTCATTTTCACATTCTCCTTTCAATTATTTTTTTAATTTTTGAACTAACTTACTTTTATTTTGAAGTCGTACACTCGCACAATTTTAATCTCATCTTTTTTGTAATAGCTTTTGTTAATTAGCTCTTGAACTTTTGCTTTAGCTTCTTCTAAAGTGTCTACCTTAAAATCTTTAATTACCTTTTTTTCTTCATCATATTCCTCATAAAATTGCCAAAGTTTTCTCATCAATTTATTTTGAACTAATATCTTGAATTTCATTTTATCCCTCCTATACAAATTTAATGTATCACCAGTCTTAATCCTTAACTTATTATCATTCTTTTATATCAATTCTTATAGTTCCATTCTTCATATCATATATCTTAAAACCTTCACCTTCTGCTTTTTGCATTACACCTTGTTTAATTAACTCATATAATTTAGCCATTTGCTCAAAATTAATTTTCATCACTCAACCTCCTTTGCTTTTTCTAATAACTCATCAATGTGTGCTGTCCAACAACATTCACCTATTTCTTCAACAAAATATTCTCTAGCTTCTTTAATAAACTCAACTAACTCACGATTTAATGATTTTAATTCTTTTATTTTCTCTATCGCTATCGATATAATCCAATTATCACTTTCTATAGCTGTATCTTCTAGTTTCTCTATAAGATATTCTGCATTAGAATAAATTTTTTCTTTAAATTTTACTGGTTCGCATCTTATATCACAGTTTTTAAGTTTATTACACTCTTGACAACAAATATCATCACAAACACAATCTTGAGTTTCACAAAACATATAAATATCTTTCATTTTTATTTCCCCTCACTTTCCTCATATTTCCCACACGCTTTATTCTTTAGCCTTATATCTGTAGCTGCACTTTTACTAACAAACCATTGTTGACATTTATAATATCTTTTGCCATGATAGTCGATTCTCATAAGATATTTACAAGTCTTGCATATCTTGCCCTCTGTATATCCGTACAATTCTTGCATTGTTTTATATCTTCTACCTTTGCGTCTTATTTCTTTAACTTCTACTTCTTCACCCCAAATATTTAATTGTTTTAGAATCATCTTTTCCCCCCTCACTTTCTAAACTCTTCCCCATTTTATAAGTCTTATTTTAGTTCTTAACTAATTTTTTCTTTCTTCTTTTCAACTTTGCAAACACATTATCTTTTGAAAGCCCGTATATTTTACCTATTTCTTCATATGTTAATCCTTGTTCTTAAAGTTTGATTTCATATTCAATTTTTAAATATTCTTGTATCCCCTGCAATTCCCCTAATTCATCAAAGAATGTATTATCATTGTTAGGTTTAAATCTTTCACCTGTTCTTGTGTCAACTACCCAAATTGTTATATCCATACATAAAACCTCCCTATTTTACTGGAAACTCTTGAATTTTTTCATGCCAGTTTAGATTGTCCTTTAAAAATACTGGTTTATTACTCTCTCTACATACATCTATAATTGATTGCACCCATTCTTTTTTAGGTTTCTTTGCTCCTGGTCCAGTTTGTGCTCCTATGATGTACCAATCTACTATAGGTAAATATTTTACTTCCTCAAGTAAAGGTTCGATTGAAATGAATTTTACCTTTGCATTACATCTACATAGTCCATCGTATATTCCATGTCCACCAATAGAGACTCCAACCCACGCATTATCAGGAAAATCTATGTCCTTAAGTCTTTTGCCATTTTTAGTTAGGAACATAAATGTATGTTGCTCACACTCTCTAACTACATTTATAACTTCCTTAATCCATTCAATAGGCACCCAATCTCCAAATAAATCTCCCATACTTACAACAAATATTTTGCTAGGTTTATTTAATTTTTTAGGCTGATTTAATCTATCAGGGTAAAATGTTGGATAAAAACCATACGGATAAGGTTCTTTTATATAACTTGGTTTAATTCCATCTACATAAGTGTAATTATTTTTACTTCTGAATCTTTCAGCGATTCTTCTTGCATAACAGTAATGACATCCATGTAGACACCCTGTAACTGGATTCCAAGTATAATCACACCATTCTATCTTTGTTTTATTCATCGATTATCTCCCTCTTTCAATAATGTCAACTTTAACCTTTCATTTCTTTCAATTTCTTCTCAATCACTAAAACAAACTTAACTGCTCTGGCACTACTTCAACCTTCTTTTTCTTTAGTTTCTTTTTAGCTGGTTTGCATTTAGCTATTTTAAGCCATTTCATAATTACTACAATTACCTCATTCTGACTTTTATAAACATTATTACTCAATGGTATGCTCCTAGAGCTAGTTGGAAGTGATATATACATACTATATA
>NZ_JBFWFX010000044.1:0-3069 GCF_050286925.1 Caloranaerobacter longqiensis | reverse complement strand
ATCATATATTTATTCTCTTGTTTTGCTTTTCTGATTAGTTTCAACAACTCCATAAGGCTATAATCTTGTTTAATTCTAGGATCATTAGAAACTATAGTTTCAAATATTGATAATGATTCGGGTGGTATTAATGTAACTCCATGTCGAGCTAAAGCCACATTAGGGGTATTCAAATCACTAAAATATGTTTTCATTTTGTTTAATTCTTCCCACCAATCATCAATATAAATATCATCATCAATTGTTACACAATTATACTTTTCTGGTTCATATTCGATGTATCTCTTATTTTTATCTATCTTGTCAATAATTCCAAATTCAATAGGAGTCAATCTATCACCTCCTTTTTTAGTTTATTGTATTTATTAACTCTATATTATGAAAATATTAGAATTAATACTTTTCGCCAAAGCTTACTAAATCGCCAGATGGTACATCATTTACACATACTACGTGTAGATAATATATTTTATATTCATAAATATCTAAGTTAGTCCTCATCCCCTGTAGAGAACTATAGAAATAATAGTATCAGGGCATACTAATTATTTCTATTTGCTAATGTATAGTATCATTATACCCCTCATTCTAAATTTGTCAATATTTTCATTGTAAATATTTTCCGAAATGAAATGACAGAAAGTTATATAATATAATGTTATGTTTTACTATTATCTTCTTCCCTTCAAATACCGTCATCTTCTCAACAATAATAAAGAATAAATCTATATCAAATTTTTCTATTGGCTTTGTATTTAGTCTGAGGGAACATAAAACACACATCTATATTTAGTTAAAAATCTTTAAAACCTTTGAAATCAAGCTATTTCTTTTTTATCAACACCACCGTCTCAACATGCATGGTATGTGGAAACATGTCTACTGGCTGTATTTCAATAGTTTTGTATCCTTTTTCATCTAAATATTTTAAATCTCTTGCCAATGTAGATGGATTGCACGATACATAAACGACTCTTTTAGGCGACATTTTAACTATTGTATCTAATACTTCCTTGTCGCACCCTTTTCTAGGAGGGTCAACTACAACTACATCTGCCTTTATTCCCTGATTATATAGTTTTGGAAATATTTCTTCTGCTGTACCTTCATAAAACTCAACATTTTCAATACCATTTATCCTAGCATTTTCTATAGCATCAACTATAGCTTCCTTTACAACCTCAATTCCATACACTTTTTTTGCTTTTTGGGCTAAAAATAGCGAGATTGTTCCTATGCCACAGTATAAATCAAATACTATTTCATTTCCTTCAAGTTTTGCATACTCTAAAGCCTTGTTATAAAGCACTTCTGTTTGCACTGGATTTACTTGAAAAAATGATTTTGCTGATATATTAAATTTTAAGTCTCCTATATAATCTATAATCTTTTCACTACCAAATAACACCTTAGTTTTATCCCCTAAAATAACATTAGTCTTTTTAGTATTTATATTCTGTATTACACTTTTTAAATTTGTTATATTATTTTTAAGAATTTCAATTAGTTTATCTTTATATGGCAGTTTTTCACCATTTGTTATAATAACAACCATTACATCTCCTGTTTTAAATGCGGTTTTTGTAAGTATATGTCTAATTAAACCCTTCCCTGTTTTTTCGTCGTAAGGCTTTATGTTATATGTTTTCATATATGCTTTAATTAACTTTATTATCTTATCATTTACTTCATGTTGTATAATACATGAATTAGTATCAACAATTTCATGGCTTCCTCTTTTATAAAAACCTATTGCTATTTTTTTATTTCTTCTTCCTACAGGGAATTGTGCTTTGTTTCTATATCTATAAGGGTTATTCATACCTAAAGTATCATGTATTACAACGTCTTCTAAATGCCCTATCTTTTTAATATCATTTTTAACCTTATTAGTTTTTATTTTTAATTGCTCTTGATAATCAAGTCCTTGTATTTGACAACCCCCACAAGCATAACTAATTTTACATTTAGGTATAACTCTTTTTGTTGAAGGTTCTATTATACTTACAATTTCTCCAACTCCATAATTTTTCTTAATATTAATTAGTTTAACTTTGCATTTATCTCCTGGTAATCCTCCATCTATAAATACTGTAAACCCTTCTATTTTAGCTACTCCCTGTCCCTTATGATTAATATCTTCTATTTTTACTTCATATATTTCATTTAATTTAATTACGCTCATCCCTTAACTCCTTCCCAAATATAATCAAAAAGAAGACACACCTATGGTGTGCCGATAAATTAGAATCAGTATGCCCTTATTATACCAAACTATCTATATATTATTAACAAGATTTTATTTTTCTAATCATCACCAAGATTTTTTGATACACGTTTAAGCATCTGCCTTATAGGCAAATTATAAGGACATTTAGGTTCACATTGTCCACATTCAATACAATCACTAGCTTTATACTGTAATTTTTGATATCTCTCTTTAGCCCAGTCTTTTAAATCATATCTTAAATAATAGCCTTCTAGTACAAATTGAGTAGGTATATCTATGCCTTGAGGACATGGAGCACAATATCCGCATCTTCTACAAAATTCGCTGCCTAATTCTTCTGCTTCCTTCATGATAACTAATCTTTCTTCATCAGTTAAAGGTCTTACATCTTTTCCTACACTACTGTTTTCAATAACCTGCTTTATTTTATCCATTCCAGGGATTACTACTGAAATGTTAGGATTTTCTATTATAAACCTTAATGAAAGAGTAACATTTCTTATTGCTCCACCTGCTACAGGTTTCATAATAATTACTCCTATATCTAGCTCTTTAGCTCTTTCAAATAATTTTTCACCTTGTCTCTCAACTGGACTATATGGAAACTGAATAGTAGCAAACTTTCCAGTTTCAATAGCTTTTTCTAATATAGAAGCATCATGGCTCGTAATTCCTATCTCCTTTATAAGTCCTTTAGATTTTGCTTCTTTTAAAGCTCTTAATGCACCATTTTCACTCATAACCATTTTATATTGTTCTTCTGTTCTAACCAAATGTAACTGATATAAATCAATAAAATCAGTTCTCAATGCTTTTAAACTAGTTTCTATTTCTTTTTT
>NZ_JBFWFX010000043.1:0-3378 GCF_050286925.1 Caloranaerobacter longqiensis | reverse complement strand
GTAACATTTTAAGCATATTGTTACATAAAAACTTCAAAAAAAATACTCATAAGTAAAAAGACGGAATTGTTTTTTGTATTGTAATAATAGTAATTTTTTACTTGGGATTACATAAATTAATTAAAAGTTTAGTTAAAATTTTTGCTGTATACAAAATTTAAATATAAGTAAAAAGTAAAGAAAAATATTCAAAAAAAATTAAACTAATATTAGGATGTGAGCAAAGATGAAAGCAGGGAATGAGTTACATTATTTTGATCGGGTAACAGGACTACCTAATAGGCAATATTTATACAAATATTTTTCAAAAAATATTAGTGAATTTATAGTAATACTTTTAGATATTGATGATTTTAAGTATGCAAATGGAACCTTTGGTCATAGGTTTGGGGATAAATATTTAAAAGCATTTAGTATTAAATTATCTAAAATGCTTGGGGGAAATGGAAATGTATTTTTTCATAATGGAGATGAGTTTTTAATCTTTTTACCTAAACTAGATTTAGAAATGATTGATAATGAAATAGAGTTACTATTTAAAAAACTACAAGATAGTTTCAAAGTAGAAGGCCGTGAAATTTATAATTCTGTAAGTATGGGTGTTTATATAACAAGAGAAAATGATAGTATTGATGATGCTATAAGGAAAGCAGAAGCAGCAATGTATGTAGCAAAAAGGAGAGGTAAAGGACAATATAAATACTTTAATGAAAATATTGAAAAAGATATAATGAAAAAGATTATCATGATAAACGAATTGAGAAAAGCAATTACAAGAAATGAATTGTACTTATTGTATCAGCCAATTTTAAATATAAAAGAAAATAAAGTACTCGAAGTAGAGGCACTTTTGAGGTGGAAAAATAAAGAACTTGGAGAAGTTTCTCCAGTAGATTTTATACCTATTGCAGAAGAAACAGGGCTTATCAGGGAAATTGGATATTGGATTATAAAAAAAGTATGTAAACAAGTCAAAAAATGGGAAAAGAAAAATATGGATTTAAAAGTAGCAATAAATATTTCACCTAATCAATTTGATGATAAAGATTTTTTTTATAATATTAAAAATATAATTACAAATGAGGGAGTAGATTTTAATAAAATTAAGTTTGAAATAACAGAAACACAAATATTAAAATTAGAAAAACGGAATATGAGAAATCTAATTGAGCTTACAAAATTAGGAACAAGTATATCATTAGATGATTTTGGAGTAGGTTATTCATCATTGAAAAATTTAGCATTTTTCCCCGTATCCGAACTTAAAATCGATAAAAGTTTTATTGATTATATTAATATTAATGAAAAAATAGAAAAATTGATATATTCAATTATATTTGTCGCATATAAAATGGGTTATAAAGTTACGGCTGAAGGAGTAGAAAGTAAGGAGCAGTTAGATAAATTATTAAAATATGGTTGTGATAAAATACAGGGATATTATATAGGTAAGCCTATGAGAGAAAATGATATCGTGGAGTTTGTATGTAGAGATATCATACTATGATATAGAATTATACTATTTGTAATAATCATTGAGAAAGGGGATAGCAGCTTATGTCTAGAAGAAGATGGACTAAGGAAGAAGTAGATTATCTTGTAGAAAATTATTCTAAAAAGAGTATAAATTCTATATCTAAAGATTTGGGAAGAACAAAGGATTCAGTTTTTAAAAAGGCTAAAAGGTTAGGGCTTACTAAGACGGTAAGAAATTGGACAGAAGAAGAAATAGATATACTAATGTTAAATTGGGGGAAAAAGAGTATTGAAAGTATAGCAAAGATGTTAAACAGAAGCACTATTTCAGTAAAGAAAAAAGCGATTGAATTGAAATTGGGATCACAACACATAGCAAATGGGGAATATTTGTCAACAGGAAATATGGGATTTTTGTTAAATAAAAATCCTACTATAATCTATAAATGGTTGAAACAAGGAATAATAAAAGGAAGAACTTTTGGAAAGAAATCCGTATATCAAGTAACTCCTGAAGATTTTATAGATTTTCTAAAAAATAATCCTAGTAAATGGTGTGGGTATGCTGCACGAGTAGATTTAATAAAGCCTTATTTTTATACTTCAAAACAATCTGACATTCCCAAATGGTTCATTGAAAAAGTAAATAATGATTTTAAAAAGATTTATAGAAAATTTTGTAGTATAATGCTACTTTTATAATTTTAATTTATAGATATAAAGGTAAAGTCAATGGCATTGATAATATAGTATTTTTTAATTCTAATGCTTGGTTTATATATTTTTATTTAGTTAAAGCATATAATTAATTATATGGGGGGTGATAAGGGGAGTGAGGAAAAATAAATACATAGTTTTTATAATACTCATAGTAATTTTTTTATTATTTATAAAGAGTAATGATGAATTAATAAGCTTAGTAGGATTAAAAAAAAGTAATTTGAAAGAAGTAAGCAAATTATACAGAGAATATGAGATATGGGAAAAAAAGCAATTAAATAAACATTATGATTATAAAAATTTTGTAATTTTAGTTGATATAGATAAAAAGTACTTATATCTTTATGATACCGATACAAATAAAGTTATAAAAAAGTATGTTGTAGCTACAGGAAAACCAAGTACTCCAACCCCTATAGGTAGTTTTAAGATAATTGAAAAAGCGAAATGGGGTGGAGGATTTGGATCAAGATGGATGAGAATAAATGTACCGTGGGGTAAATATGGTATTCATGGAACGGATAAACCTACATCTATTGGTTATAATGCTTCTCACGGATGCGTTAGAATGAAGAATAGAGATATAGAGGAATTATACAGCATGGTCAAATATAATACACCAGTTATTTTATTTAGTGGTCCATTTGGACCATTTGGTTATGGTTTTAGAATATTAAGACCAGGCGATAGAGGTTCAGATGTGCGGGAAGTTCAAAAAAGACTAAAACAAAAAGGATATTATTATGGGCCTACAGATGGAATTTATGGTGATGGAATGAAGCATGCATTGTTTAGATTTTTAAAAGATAACAATATGCCGATTACTGACAGGATAGGATATAATATATACAAAAAATTAGGGATAGTTTTAATGGAATAGAGTTGAAATTTCGAGTTTATTAAAAATCAGATTTTTTTATAGTAACTAAAACTTTTTAAAATCATAAATGGTCTGATGAAAAAAATACATATAGATTTCTCTCTATATATAAATTTTATATATTAGAACAAAATCTTCGATTTAAATAAATTAAGGAAGATTTTGCCCATATCCATAAACGGAAATTATATTTGAATTTATCCACAATTTAAAGTAGTTTATAACGACTCTGGCATGTAAACATGCCAGACAAAGTTTCAATAAAATCAACATTAATTTTTTAAAATATGGGATTTTATTAT
>NZ_JBFWFX010000042.1:0-3694 GCF_050286925.1 Caloranaerobacter longqiensis | reverse complement strand
ATCCGAATATCCTTTGTGCTTCATGTAATACTGGCATTAATGCTCCTTTTTTTTCTTTATTCTCTTCAATTACTTTCTTTAACTCTTCAATCTTCTCTTTGTTCTCTTCCCAATTAAATTTGAATTCCATTTCTTCCCCTCCTCAATACATAAAACTAGAACAAAATCTTCAATTTAAATAAATTAAGGAAGATTTTGCCTATATCCATTACGGAAATTATATTTTAAAATTATCAACAATTTAATAAAGTTTATAACGACCCTGACATGTAAACATGCCAGACAAAGTTTCAATAAAATCAACATTAAATTTTTAAAATATGGGATTTTATTATAATTTCCTATGGATTATAAAAAAATAAAATTATAAAATGAACTTATTGACAAAATATTTATTTCTACAAATATATGTTTAACACCTAGATATAAAAAGTAGGCTAACAGCTAACAGACAACAACAATTAGTTATTAGTCTATTGACTAAGCTTTAATTCTCAAAACTCGAATAGCTAACTACAAATAGTAAGCTACAATACCTAATGCCCAGCACCTAAATATAAAGTTTATCAGTCTGTATATAAATGTTGTTTGATAAATTTTTAACATTAAAACTATCTTAATTATAAATAATTTGTTTATAAATTGTCAATGTAATATCACGATAAAATTGTGAAATTCTAACTTTTTATATCTAACTTTAATCTTAATATTTTTTAAGCTAATACGTATATACCCTGCAATTTCATTCTTACACAAACGACATACAATATATCAAATGTTTCATTTCTCTATTATAGTTATAATATCAATCTATAATTTTCAAGAACAAAATCTTCAATCTAAAATCAATTATATTATAAGGAATATTTTGCCTATATCCACTACGGAAATTATATTTAAAATTATCCACAAATTAATGTAGTTTATAACGACTCTGGTATGTAAACATGCCAGACAAAGTTTCAATAAAATCAACATTAAATTTTTAAAATATGGGATTTTATTATAATTTCCTATGGATTATAAAAAAAATATATTCTCCAACTTCTTCAACATCTTTGTATAATTTCTCTGTTTCGTAGTTATACTTCTTAATTATTGATATTTTACCTCCTGGATAGGTTCTACAATACTCTTTACTATTATACCTAAACTCTTTTTCTCCTACTCGCTTTAAGTTTCTAAATTAAAATTTTCCCAATATTTTTCATGCAATCTTATCTATAAATTCTAAAAATCATCTCCCTAAATCGGTAATAAAATAGCCCTAGCTAAATGCTAGGGCTATAAATCTTACTTGCAATCACAAAAATATTCTTCATATTTATTTTCTTCATCTACAGGATAATTCTTTCTTGCTACATAATGAGTATGAAGTAATTCATGAGCTTTATGACTATTAGGCTCTCCTAAGAATTCTTCATAAATCTTCTTAATCATTGGGTTTTCATGAGATTTTCTTATTTTCTTAGCTTTATCTTCATCATATAGAGCCTTTGCTCTTTCCTTCATTATATCTTTAGTCATTCTGTCTTTTGCACTAACATGTGGCTGTCCTCCACCAGTTACACAACCTCCTGGACAAGCCATTATTTCTATAAAGTGATATTCTTTTTCACCTGATTTAACTTGTTCTAATAATTTTCTAGCATTACCAGTACCATGAGCTACTGCCACTTTAACTACTAAATCTCCTAATTTAACTTCAGCTTCTTTAATACCTTCTGTTCCTCTAACTTGTTCAAAATCAATATTCTCTAATTCTTGTCCTGTTACAACTTCTGCAACTGTTCTAAGTGCTGCCTCCATTACACCACCAGTAGCTCCAAAGATAACACCAGCTCCAGTTGATTCACCCAATACTTCATCAAAATCTTCATCTGGTAGGTTAACAAAATCTATTCTTGCTTCTTTTATCATTTTAGCTAATTCTCTTGTAGTTAATACATAGTCAACATCTTGATATCCTGTTGCAGCCAACTCTTCTCTTTGAGCTTCAAACTTCTTAGCTGTACATGGCATTATTGATACTACAACTATATCTTTTGGATCAATATTATTCTTTTCTGCATAATATGATTTTATAACTGCACCTAACATTTCATGAGGTGATTTACAAGTTGATAAATTATCTAAGAATTCTGGATAGTAATGTTCGCAGAACTTAACCCATCCTGGTGAACATGAAGTAATCATTGGTAATTTTCCACCATTTTTTAATCTGTGAAGTAACTCATGTCCTTCTTCCATTATAGTTAAGTCTGCTCCAAAATCTGTATCAAACACTTTATCAAAACCTAATCTTCTTAAAGCAGCTACCATTTTACCAGTTACTCTTGTACCCATTGGAAGACCAAATTCTTCTCCTAATGCAGCTCTTACAGCTGGAGCTGTCTGAACTACAACATGTTTATTTGGATCATCTATTGCTTCCCAAACATAATCAATTGATTCCTTTTCTCTTAATGCACCTACTGGACATACAGCGATACATTGTCCACAATTTATACATGGAACATTTCCTATACCTTTATCAAAAGCAGGTCCTACAACAGTTTTAAATCCTCTATTTGTAAAATCTAATACACCTACTGTTTGAACATCTTGACATACACTTACACATCTACCACATAAAATACATTTTTGTGGATCTCTAACTATTGATGGTGATGAAGTATCAACAGGTGCTACAGTTTTTTCTCCTTCAAATGATATATCTTTAATACCTAATTCATCTGCAAGAGTTTGCAATTCACAATTTCCGTTTCGTGTACAAGTTAAACACTCTCTATGATGATTTGATAAAAGCAATTCTAGAGTCGCTTTTCTTGCTTCTCTAACTCTCTTAGTATTTGTTCTAACTACCATACCTTCTCTTACTGAAAGTACACATGAAGTCTGAAGATTTCTAGCTCCTTCAACTTCAACTAAACACATTCTACATGCCGCTACTTCATTTATTTCTTTCAAATAACATAAAGTAGGAATGTCTATGCCTATGCTCCTTGCTGCTTCAAGCACAGTATAATTCTCTGGAACTTGAATTACTTGATTATCTATAGTAATAGTTACTTTTTTCACTCTTCACACCCCTTTTCTACTGATATATTACTACTTCCTTACTATAGCATTAAATGGACATTTTTCCATACAAGCACCACATTTGATACACTTATCTTGATCTATTACATGTGGACTCTTTCTTTCTCCTGATATTGCTCCTACTGGACATACCTTAGCACATACTGTACATCCTTTACATAAATCTTCTTGAATGTGGTATGAAAGTAGAGCTTTACATGAACCAGCTGGACATCTCTTTTCATTTACATGCGCTTCATATTCGTGTCTAAAGTATTTTAATGTTGATAATACTGGATTCGGTGCTGTTTGTCCTAATCCACATAATGATGCTGATTTGATAGTTTCAGCTAATCTTTCTAACTTCTCTATATCTCCTGGCTCACCTTTGCCGCTAGTTATTTTCTCTAATATCTCTAACATCCTCTTTGTACCAATTCTACAAGGTGGACATTTACCACATGACTCTTCTACAGTAAAGTCTAAGAAGAATCTCGCTATATCTACCATACATGTATCTTCGTCCATTACTATCATTCCGCCTGAACCCATCATTGAACCTAATTCTGTTAATGTATCAAATTCTATTGGTGTATCTATTAGGTCTGCTGGT
>NZ_JBFWFX010000041.1:0-3897 GCF_050286925.1 Caloranaerobacter longqiensis | reverse complement strand
TTCCTTCATAATCTCTAACCGGTGATTTAGTCGCTATTATAAATTTATCTCTTCCACATTTTTCAATACCGTAACCTATTAGCTCTTCACTTTTTCCATATCCTCTAGCAGTATCTATAAAGTTTATTCCTTGTTTATTTGCAGTCATAATTAGTTCTATTGCTTCTTCTTTGCTTACCTTTTGAATCGGAATCCCCCCAAAACCTATTACAGAAACTTCAAAATTAGTTTTTCCAAGCCTTCTTTTGTGCATTCAAAATCCCCCTTACCTTCTAAAGTAAAAATATATATTTCCTGATTCAATCATTTTTTTGAACTTTTTCTTTAAGATACTTTTAAATATCTCTCTTGTACCTGGTATTACTAATACAAAACCTAATGTATCAGTTATTAAACCCGGAGTTAATAATAATGCACCACCTATCAAAATACAAAGTCCATTTAGAAGTTCATTGCCAGGTATTCTTCCATAGTTTAGTTCAGTTCTAATTCTACTTAAAACTAACTTACCTTCACTTTTAGCAAGATATGCACCTATTATACCTGTAGCCAATACGATTCCAATAGTAGTCCATACACTAGTTACTTTTGACAACTGTATTAGTATAAATAATTCGATTATCGGGGTTATTGTAAAAAGCAAAATCAATTTAAAAAACATGTTTACCTCCTAACATACAATAATTATCCTATTAAAATTAATGGTTTTCTATTGTTGCTAGAATAAAATCACTATTTAAGGTACATTTGCTATTCTGACTATTATATATATTAAAAAGTTTTTCAAATAAATCTTTTCTCTCTTTTTTTAAATTTACTACCTTGTTTTTTTCTTTGCTTAAAAATACATGTTCAGTAAAACCTTCTGCTATAAAAATATCCTCTCTATATATTTTGTAATAAAACTTTATTCTTGTTCGGCTTAATTCACTTATACGTGTCTTTACAATAATTTCATCGTCATACTTTACAGAGACTTTATATTTGCAATTCGCTTCAATTACAGGAAGTAATATGCCGTTTTCTTCCATTTGTCTGTAATTTACTCCTTGTTTTTTTAAATAATCTGTACGAGCTACATCAAACCAAATAAAGTAATTTGCATGATATATTATACCCATCTGATCTGTTTCAGAATATCTTGCAATTATCTTTGTTTCAGTCGAATTCAAAACTTCCACCCCTTTTTTCAATCTTTAAAAATATTATATCATAAAAAATACTCTGTATATGTTGTAGATACAGTATAATATCTATATTTACTTTTTCATACCTAAAAAAGTCCAGATCATCCTACTATGAAGCCAGTACCTCTTGTGGCGTATCCTATTTAAAATAGCACAATGACAAACTGAGCCCTTTGCGGGAAGCGGGTCAATTTTTATAGCCTGCTTTTTTATAATCCATAGGAAATTATAATAAAATCTTATATTTTAAAAATTTAATGTCGATTTTATTGAAACTTTATCTGGCATGTTTACATGCCAGAGTCGTTATAAACTGCATTAATTTGCGGATAATTTTAAATATAATTTCCGTAATGGATATAGGCAAAATCTACCTTAATTTATTTAAATTGAAGATTTTGTTCTTGTCTAAGAAAGTATAAGCTTTTTCAGTATTTAAGAATCGCTTTGATTTAGATTCGTTACTTTTCATTATAGTTATCGAACTTGGTTGAGGTTCAATACTGGCTTCACTAAATAAACATTGCTTTCAATAAATATATGTTTTCTCTATATTTTGGTAGGATTTTATTATATAAATGTTGAATAGATTTTATGTGATTAGAAATAAAAATTGTAGTTGGTGATGTTATGTCAGGCAAAAAAATTAAGGATAATTACTCTTTTAAAGAAATTGAATATAATTTACAAAGGAGTGATTCATTTGAAAAATATAGCTGAAATGAAGCAAAAAAGAGCAAAGCTAATAAAATAGGCAAGAAATATTTTTGATACAGCAGAAAAGGGAATATAGAACTTTAATCTATGAAGAACAGTTTTTATCAAGCTTTATGAAAAATGTTGGGAGGGGTTTGGAATATAAAAATAGTGAAAACGATGCAATGGTAGGTTAGTTTGATATGATTATTATAAAATCTATTAGGCAATTTGCAAGAAATACACTTGACTGTTTTAAATATGTAAGGATTTTAAAGGAAAAAGGTATAGGAGTTTATTTTGAAAAAGAAAATATAGATACCATGGATTCAAAGGGAGAAGTGTTACTTACCATTTTAAGCTCATTAGCCCAAGATGAAAGCCGGTCAATTAGTGAAAACAGCAGATGGGGAATTGTAAGACGTTTTCAGCAGGGTAAAGTCAGGGTAAACCACAAAAAGTTTATGGGGTATGATAAGGATGAAAATGGAGAGCTTATTATTAATGAAGAACAGGCTAAAATAGTAAGAAGAATTTTTAAAGAATATCTCGAAGGTAAAAGTGCAGATAAAATTGCAGAAGGTCTTACAAAAGATGGAATACTAACAGTCACAGGAAAACGAAAATGGCATTCAACTGTTATAACAAAAATGCTTAAGAATGAAAAGTACTAATGAAAAGTACTGCGGTGATGCACTACTTCAAAAGACAATAACAGAGTAGATTTTTTAACACATAAGAGAGTGAAGAATGAGGGACAAGCACCTCAATATTATGTAGAAAACAGCCATCCAGCAATAATAAGCAAAGAAATATTTGAAGCTGTTCAAAAGAGATGAAAATGGTCCTGAAGCTTGTAGCATGAAAGCAGTAGATGAAGAAAAACTAAAAGCAGCATTTGTTAGGGTGGCTAACAAGGTAATAAAAGATAGTGATGGATTTATAAAGAAAATGATAAGTAATATAGAAAAAGTGTTAAAAGAAAATAAAGATGAAGTAAAATTAAAAACTATAGACTCAAGACTAGTAGAGCTTAGAAAGCAGGTAACGAATCTAATAAGGCTAAATTCTAGAAGCAGTATTGACAGTGATATTTATGATGAAGAATACAACAGACTGGTTTTAGAGATGGAAAACTTAAGGAGCCAACGTTTGGCATATACAAAAACTGAAATGGAGTGTAAGAGCAATTATTCTAGGGTTAGAGAGATAGAGAAAATACTAAATGATCATGAAATAATAAAGAAATTTGATGAAGAATTGTTTGGAGTATTGGTGGTTCAGATTAGAGTTGTATCTTTAGTTGAGGTAGAATTTATTTTGAAGACGGGGGTTGAGGTGAAAGAAATTATCTAACTAATATCATGAAAATTGTAGAAAAATGTCGAAAAAAATAACATTAATGGTATTGTAATCCCTCTAAAATTTGTTATATTAATAACATAGATTTGTACAAATCTAAAATATAAGACACAATATTCAATTCTAGATATAATCAAAAAGGAGTTGCAAAAAGAATTAAAAAGTACGTACTTTGGTGTAGTAGAGATTTTGATAATTATAAAAATATAAAATATGAAAAGGAAGGGGATTTTTTAATGAAAAAATTTAATAAAGTTGTAAGTTTAGTTTTAATATTAACAATATTTTTAGGTACTGTAAATGTGTACGCATACTCAGAAAGATATACAAATACAATAAGACAAACAATAGTAGATGAAAAACAGTTTGCCATTCAAGCGTATAAAAATTTAGATGATGAAGCAAAGAAAGTGTTTTTAAGTTATATTCAACATTTAGCTTTAGAAGGAGATTCTTCACTATTAGAATATCATATCAAATATGTCGATAAAGATTATGTGAATCAAACTGCAACTTTAAAAAAAGAAGTAGATAGTAATACGCAAAAGATGTATAATGTAGCTGTAGCAAGTAATCCAAGTATAGCTAGTCAGTTAGCAGCATTAAACTTACCAGCTGCAGTTGAATATGGACTTCTTGCATTTGCGTCTGC
>NZ_JBFWFX010000040.1:0-4450 GCF_050286925.1 Caloranaerobacter longqiensis | reverse complement strand
TTGCAAAATACCTCTAGCATAACTAAGTTTTCTTTTATTTTGATCTACACATATCTCAAACGCTTTAATTATCCATTCTACTGGATATTGTTCTAATAAATCCTCTAGCAGCTCTTTTACTTTCCAATTTATTTGCCCAAATCCACACTTTTGATATTCAAGTGCAATTTTCGATATATTTGAATCTATTTTTGTAGAACCTTCACTAGTAGTAGTGATTTCTTCTTCTGCTGAAAAAATATTATCTACTGATGAAGAATTATTCACCTGTTGAATAATTGTTCTACTAATACTACTACTTCTTTTATTTATATTTTTATTTATATTTTTATTTTCTTGGGTGAAGAGTTCTTCATCTGGGGTGTTGAACAATTCTTCATCTGGTGTATTGTGTTTTTCTTCACCTGTTGAACTATTCTTCACCTGTTGAACTTCTATTCCTCTCACTAACCATTCATCATAATTTTTGTTTAGTTTTAGCACCCTACTTGATGTGTCAGTATGTTCTTTTACAACCAAAATTACTTTCATTTCAATGAGTTTGTTAAGTTCACTAGTTACATATCTTTTACTTACATTAATGCCTTTAGATATAAAGTTGATTGATAATTCATGCTCCTTTCTACTAAAACCATAAGTATATCTCATTACGAAAAGAAGTATTTTTAACTGTGTAGCATTGAATTTAACTCTATATATAACCTCTAATAACTCATTTGCTATTTTAGTAAAGCCATCTTCTACCTGTGGATTTGCCATCAAATCACCAACTTTTGGTATATTCTTCATAATATCGGGCATAATATAAATAACAGGGGAACTCTAACATAAAATGCTGACATTTATTTTTTTAAAATGACCTCCAGTTCCCCTTGGTTCGTCTAAACCCTTAGCCCCCACTAAGGGTTTTTTTATTTTATGCAAGGTTTTTCACTGCTTTTTCTAATCTGTTTAATAAATGGTCTAATTTATCATTTTTAAGAAACTTCACTTCTGATACTCCATATTCTTCTTTAACTTTTTCATCTATACTTTTCTTGTCATAACCTATTTTTTTAGCTAATTCATAAATTTTGCTAATAGTTTGATTTCTAGTTGATTGAGTTTGAGTTGTATTTGGCCATGGCCAACCTTTTTCTTCGTAATACTTCCTATAATGTTCAGGTAAAACTACTTTGCCATTTACAGCTTTTATTAACCCTTTATAAACATCGCTTGCTACACCAATTCTAGAAGCACATTTTTTCATTCCATCTGTTATTGCCGATTTAGTAGCATCTCCTTCCCACATTTGTGCATTCAAATCTTGACTCCCTGCATCTACAAATACAATCCATTCTTTTAGCTCCTTGTTGTAAAAACTAAATTCTACTAATACTTTTACTGCAAATATTTTATTTCCATTTTTATCTTTTTTACCTGTATCCTTAACAATAATGCTTTCTGGCAAAGGTCTATATTTCCAATAACCTACGCCTAAGACTTCATTCAATCTTTCAGCTACTGCTTGACCTTTCACGTATACTTTTTTGCCATAGCTATCATATTCATAGTCATCATACTTAAACGGAGCATTTAATCGTTCAAAAAGTGTTGTTTCAGCCATCTACGCCACCTCGATTTTTAATAAACTTCCTTTTTTCACTCTAGCTTCTATAATTTGAGTTTCAGGAGCTTTATATTTTGTTATACTTTCAGCGTTGTCTATAAATATCGGGAACCTATATCCAGTTACATTCATAATCAAGTTTGCAATCTCAAGCCCTGCTTTTATCTTTTCTGAATTACTTAATACATTAAACTCCCTATTGTCATACATTATCTTAAAGTCATCTTTAATTTCACCAGTACTTTTAACTAACTTTTGGAGCCTTATAGATACTTTATTTAAATATTTATCAATGTTTTTAGACTGCAACTTTAATTTAACTTCATTGAATTTTTTTGCTGCATCTATTTGAATTAATATATCTGATTTTTTAACGTCTATAGCTTCAAGCTTCTTTCTTGACTCCTCAATTTTATTTTTTATTTCTTCTTGTTGCTTAATAAGGTTCTCTCTATTCTGATTATGAAATTCAACTTGTGCTTTTTCTCTTTCTAATTCCTTAATCCTAGCGATAATTTCAGCCTTTCTATTGTTTATATCTTGTAACTCGCTTTCTTCATGCTTTTTATTCTCTTGAATTAACTTATCTATATTTAGAGCATTAATTTCTTCTTCTAGTTTCTTTATCTCATCATCTATTTTCTTGTTGTGTAAGTATAGCTTTGACTCATATTCTTTCATAAGGTCATTGTTTTTATTTTCAGCTTCTTTAATGCTTTGAGCTATGTTTTTCCCTTCAACCTCTATTTCTTTTAATCTCTTAACTAAGTATTCCTTTCTTGATTTATCCAAGTCTATTTCGTTTCCGCATTGGTCGCATACTACAGTGTTATTTAGGGATTTAAGTTCATTATTCAATTCTTTATATTCATCTTTCAAGGTGTAGTATCTTGATTTTAACGCCTCTACATTTATAAGCTTTGGAGGATCTAGTGCATCTTTTTGAGATTTAAGTTCGTATATCTTTCTTTCAAGCTCAAACTTCTTATTTTTAATATCATCTATATCATGCAGTGGTTTTATCTTTATGCTATTTAATTTGTCTAGCTCTATATTTAGTTTTTTAAGCTCATCTTCATGCTCAAACTCTAAAACTTTAGGTATTTCTGGCATCTCTTCTTTACCATATATAAAACCTTCTAGGAATATCTTGTCATCCTCAAGTTCTCTTAGTTCCTCTCTCTTTTTCTCTAAAAATAGATTAGGAAATCTAAATCCATTTTCTTTTAATACATTGGCCATATAATCACCAATTTCTTTAAATACTTCTTCATTGTTTACTGTATCTAATATGGATAATAAAAGGTCTTTTGCTTCCTTTGGAGATAAGTTTGGAAAATATGATGGATTAAATACACTTAGAAATATTCTTTTGTCTTTGTAGAAGTCTGCTAAATCATTACTATTTACTTTATTACCGTTCAAATATATATCTAGCTTACTGCCTTTTTTTCTTCTAATGACGTTATATTCTTTTCCTTCATAAATAAAATCTATCTCAACTTCCATACTCTTGCTTGAATTGTTCATTAATTTCGATGTAGCCTTTTCGTTGCCAGTAAGATCACAGCCAAGTAAACACCAAGTAATTGCTTCACCTATTGTAGTTTTACCTTGCCCATTTTCACCTTCAATTAAGGTTCTATTTCCTAGTCTATATTCAACCTTCGATTTGTGATTTTTAAAACCATTGATTATAACTCTATTTATAACTAATTCCTTCACTTTCTTCCCCTCCTAAATTCGTTCTTTGATACCGAGATAATATTGATAACCTTGTGTATCCTCCATATCTTCTTTTAATTCAGAAATATATTGTTCGTATTTTTCAATTTGCTCGTTGATCTCGTCTATTTGAAATTGCAAATCTGCTTTTTTATCTTCAAGTTCTTCTATATAATTCAAATATCTTTGAATCGTTTCTTTTTTTGAAAACATTGTCCCCCTCCGCTCTTGCATTACACCTTGCTTTTAGGGTATAATACTTATGAAGTGTGTTTTTTATAAACTTTTTTTGGCCTCTAGTGGCAGCTAGAGGGCCTTTTCTCACTTTTGAATCCTACAATTCTCCCATCATGGATAACTGTTATTATCCCTTGAGTTTTATAAAACTGAACTGCTACCCAAATGCTTATCATCTAATTCACCTCCTCAATCAACGTATGGTATATCTTCTATACTTCCACATTCCAAACATTTAAACTGATCAGCACCTTTTAATATTTCTATATTGTCAGAACCACATGCATAACACTCAAACCACAAAAGTCCTAATTCTTGTAATTGAAATATATTAAGTTCTCCTTCATATTCTGTAGTTATTGGCTTATTTGTTCTACTATCTCTAACTAAATGCCCTCTAATATCTACAAATGGATTTTCTAAATAATCTAATATGCTACTACATAATGCTATTGTTTTAGCTTCTTTGAAATTTTTAGCAGCTACATAAGTTCCACCTCTATCATAACCATTAAAGAAATAAACTTTATTCATCTAATTCACCTCCTCAATAACTTCTAATATCAATCTTGTACATTCATTAACTTTTGCAACAATTTTAGCAACTATTTTAATCTCCAAATATTTTCTGCAACCCATACTCTTCCGTCTGATATATCATATTTGTCTACATCAATCATACCTGCAGTAACACTAGATGCAGGAAGTATTCCTGTCATATCTTGCATACCTTTACCGCAAAGTGGACACCATGCATGTTCTGTACCGAACCAGCCTGCCATTTTAACCTCTTTACCACAACATTTTATATTTCTAAATGAATGTTCACCTATCTGCTCATATTCCCAACCTAAAGTATCTAAACACTCTTTAACTGTC
>NZ_JBFWFX010000039.1:0-4895 GCF_050286925.1 Caloranaerobacter longqiensis | reverse complement strand
CTTCTATCGATTTTACATCATCTGGCCAAAGTCTGAACTCATATCTATCTGCCGTCTTTAATGCAATAGATATAGCCTTCTCCCACCAATCATAACTTTTATATATATTTGCAAGTGGATTTTCTGATGAACTAATTATTTCTGCTGATATCCATATATTATACATTAAATACAACACCTCTATTATAGTAAAATCTTACTTCTTCAATATCTGGTTGGGAAAAAGGTAAAACTGGTATAGGATCCATAGGTATTACTAAATCTAAAAGAGCAACTATTATTAATCCCCAGATTGCAGCTTTAACAATCCAGTTACCATTTTCACTTACCCTCTTAACAATCCTTTTTGCTGCTGATACAACTGCTGATACAGCATCTTTCCAATTATTAAAACATTTATCAATTATGGTACTCTTGCTAACACTATCCCATACATACAAGCAATTTCTTCCATTTCTAGAGTATTTAACTATGTGGAAATTTAAAACCTGTCTATTATTCTTAACTTTTGTAACTATAAGATTTACATGATTTACAGGATAATTTTGAAATTTCCCAAATCTTCCAAAATGTTGGTTTGTCATTTTAAATTCCAAATTCCCCACTTTGTATGGCCCCCAAGCTAATCCAGCACTATTTAATACTTTATAATCTAAACTTTTATTTAAAATAGCACTATTTTCAATTCTTTTCAATAAGTTACCATTTTCTAGTATTCTTAATTCTTTGACATTGCTATAATCTAATTTTTTTGCAAATACACTATTCCCTGAACTAATTAAAATTACTATAGCTAGAAAGAAACTTAAAAATCTAATATTTTTTCTCATATAAATATCTCCCCCTTCTAAAACAATACTGTCAAAGATTTTAATATAATATTCAACTCAATTCATTGATTTTACCTAAAATTCACATCAAAACCCTGCCACCACCCCCTAAAATTTAAATTATTATAATAATCACAAAATTCTACAATTGTTAAAAAAACTAAAATTATTTAATAATAGGTGTGTTATCTAATATAGATTATATATATGGAATGTCAAGTATTTTTTTCTTTAATGTAATCATTTTTTTATATAGGTAAAATACTCCAAAAATAAATAAAGCATATTTTCTAACTCTAAAAAAAGATACACTAGAACCGTCCCCTTGTGTCCATTATATTTATTCATTCAACCACATATTATATTTACTCTCAATTTTCTGCAACTCTTTACTCATTTCTTCATCTGTATAAGGTTTATCGGCAAAAACAATCTTGAATAAATCCTTATATAAATTTTCAATTATATTTTTATACAGTACATCATAATCACTTAATGGCTTAATTTTGCCTAATCTTAATTGCTTTAATACATACTTTCTTATCGGCACTAATTTAGTATTACTGTAATTATTTCTTTCTAGTTCGTCAATCAATCTTTCAATTTCCTTATTAACAGGATATTGACTAGATTTATCACTATACATTTTCAGCTGAATTTCATCATCTAATAATCCGTTTATAAATTTAATTCCCATTTCTTGATTTTTGCCATTTTTATTTACAATAAATCCTTCAACCTTTAAAGGACTACTATCCACTACATTAGGTAATATTATTTTATTTTGTATATCTATTTCTTCATCTCTATAGAAGGTCTTGAGTGGATTATACCAAATATAACTTCCCCATAATCTCTTTTCAGCATTATTAATCATTTCTTGAATAGCCTTTTTATACTCTTTTGAACCTTTCTCAAAATGCATTTTATAAAAATTTTCATACGTATAATCTTTCTCTAAAATATATCTACCTGAAAAAATTTCAGCTCTTATGTCTCTTAAGCATTTTTTCACTTTATCATTATCTAGCTTAATAACCTTATTAGAACTATCTAAAATATCTAAATCATGTAATTTATAATCTAAAAGGCTAAAATATTGAAATGTGTAAATTTCTGGATTTTTTCAAGCCACATTTTTCTTATCTTCAAATAGTCTTCCTTTTTCCAATCATCAAATATCGGTTCTTTTATTCCTAATTCCTCAAAAACTTCCTTATTTAAAGCCATAGGTAAATAAGACATGCCAAAAGGCACAAAATAGTCTGGTTCTGCTGACAGCCCCTCATAAATTTTATTAAGATTTGGGATTCTATCTTTTACATTCAAAGTAATTCCTCTGTCTATAAATTTTTTATATTCACTTCCTAAAGGAACTAGTAATAAAGTTGGACCATCTTTATTATGTAATATTGAACTCAACTTTTTTTTATATGAATAACTATCAGCAGCATTAATTATATAAAATCTTACTTCAATCCCATTTTGCTTTGCAAAATCATGAACATATTCTTTCAAAATACCTTTATAATAATCAGTTTTTTTATAACCATAATCTGTTATCACTATAGTCATCTCATCATATTCACCATTTCGATTACCTGATTTTAACGTATCAACAGAAGAACATCCAGCTAGAAATATAACCATCAATTGAATTAGCATTACAACTTTTTTCATTTATATCTCCCCTGCTTTATTTTTCATTTTATACTCAATAATAGTTATTTAACTCTTACAACTTTTCAATGTCTCTTTCTAAAAAATTTAATATCTGAATAGCTCTATTAATTTAATATACTTCTTACTGCTAAAAATGTACTTTCCAAACTAAATTTCCACTTCTTTAATTAATTACAACATAACATTATTAATAATTTATATTTTCTAATTTCAATAAAAATTTCCTTCAAAATTTTTATTTATTTGATTTCATAACCTTATTATATAAATTAAATAGAAAAATATATAAAATTTGATTTTTAAAGGTTAAAACAGTTAACAATGGTTTTTAAGTTTCTAAAAAACATTATTGATGAATATTGGGAATTAATTTATAATAAAGCCAAAGAGCAAAATCGTCAATTTGAACAAATCAAAGTAGTTTTTGTTGAAATCCATAAACGGAAATTATATTTGAAATTATCTACTTTTTAATATGGAATATATAAAACTTTTGATACATTAATTAAAAATTTGGAGGATTTAGTATGAAAAAAATTATATTTATTTTATTAATTTTTAGTTTAATATTAGTTTTTATAGTAACCTATATTCAACCAAAAAATAATAAGATATTCGTGAAAAGTTACACTTATATGAATATAGATACAAAAGGTACAAAATTGTCTAAAAAGAATGCTGTTGAATCAAAAACAAAAATAAAATTTGATTTTTTATATAAAAACAAGATTATATTGCAAGGAAAAATAAAATATCCAGACAATACAGAAGATAAATTTTATATAGAAGGAGAAATTAAAAAAAGTGAAGATAATGAAAATATAATATTTGGAGATTTAGTAGATAAATCTAACACTTTTGAAATTATAGATTTTAGACTAGACAATGACTTCAAAAACAGTTTTTTATATTCTGTAGATGATTATAAAAATGTAGAAAAGAGTAACATCAAAAAAGCTATTAGATTATACTTATTAAATAAAAAAACTAGAAATTTTACTATGATAGAAATACTAAATCCTAATTATACAAAGTCGCAAAGAGAATTTATTGATAAATTAGAAACTGGAAAAATGGATTTAAAAACAAAGTTTTGGTACTCTAAATTAGTAAAACATACTACTAGAATAAAGGAAAATAAAATAAACGAAATTAAAGTTACAGGGACTTATCCAAAATATAGCTCGGAACTGCACTATCATACATACGATTTTTTAGGAGCACATATTAGCGAGTTTATAGAAATAGGATACTACTATAATTATCCTGCAAAAACTGTTGGACATGGAAATGTTGTAACTATTTTAAAAATAGAAAAAAAATATACTTCCTGTGCTAATTACCCAGAATTTTCTGATCCAAATAATTCTTCTTTAGTTATCGGACTTGGAAGAGATTCAGTTATACAATTACAAACTGATGAAGGCGAATATATAAGAGATTTAACTCTGGCAAAACAAGCTAAAGAAAGTAATAATAATCTACAGATTAAAATTGGATGGGCATCCGGTAATCCTAGAACTGGAATTAATGTACCTTTAGATTGGAATAAAGAAAATGGAATAAGTTTTAATAGTTCTAATAAAGGAGACAATGTAGTAAAAAAAGCAAAAGTAACCTTTGGTGCAGGTTATTATTTAGAAAATGTAAATGATTATTTTAAAGTAACATTTAAAATAGGAACTCATTCAAAACATGGTACTCCGGGTACAAAAAATTTAAAGATAACTTATGATTATTCTGTTGCAAGTCTTGAATCTTATCATCAAGAACATGTAACTAAAGATATATCTGTTGATTATGAAGTAATAGAATATTAAAAAGAAAATTCAATATTCATAATAGTATATGAAATAAATGACAAAGAGAATAATTTAATATTTATTGAGTACATAAATCAATAAGGGACGGTTCTTCTGTTTCCTTAAGGATACACTAGAACCGTCCCCTTGTATCCTTTAAACTACTTCATCGATCCATACTTCTTCTACTGAGGAACTTTGCTCCATCATTTTTTTTACATCTAATACTTCGTTATAATTGTTCACAGTTATAGCTACTTCTTCTCCATAATGACTTGAATAAAATTTCGGTTCATCATTCCTATACAAATTTACAGTAAACCACTTAATATATCCTGAACTTGTTAGGTAATCACTTAATAAAAGCCTTTTTATTCTATCATCAATTAAGCCCTTATAAACCAACTCATTAGTTTCAAAATTATCAACCTTTTTCAACAATAAACTAATATCTTCTATCGATTTTACATCATCTGGCCAAAGTCTGAACTCATATCTATCTGCCGTCTTTAATGCAATAGATATAGCCTTCTCCCACCAATCATAACTTTTATATATATTTGCAAGTGGATTTTCTGAT
>NZ_JBFWFX010000038.1:0-4982 GCF_050286925.1 Caloranaerobacter longqiensis | reverse complement strand
ATCATATATTTATTCTCTTGTTTTGCTTTTCTGATTAGTTTCAACAACTCCATAAGGCTATAATCTTGTTTAATTCTAGGATCATTAGAAACTATAGTTTCAAATATTGATAATGATTCGGGTGGTATTAATGTAACTCCAAGTCGATCTAAAGCCACACTAGGTTTATTCAAATCACCACCTACATATGTTTTCATTTTGGTTAATTCTTCCCACCAATCATCAATATAAATATCATCATCAATTGTTACACAATTATACTTTTCTGGTTCATATTCAATGTATCTCTTATTTTTATCTATCTTGTCAATAATTCCAAATTGAGTAGGAATCAATCTACCACCTCCTTTTTTAGTTTATTGTATTTATTAACTCTATATTATGAAATTAGAATTAATACTTTTCGCCAAAGCTTACTAAATCGCCAGATGGTACACTATTTACACATACTACGTGCAGATAATATGTTTTATATTCATAAATATCTAAATTAGTTCTCCTCTCCTGTAGAGAACTATAGAAATAATAGTATCAGGGCATACTAATTATTTCTATTTGCTAATGTATAGTATCATTATACCCCTCATTCTAAATTTGTCAATAATTTCATTGTAAGTATTTTCCGACATAAAACGACAGAAAGTTATATAATACAATTACAATGCTGTGTCGTAAAAAAAGCTAGCTAAAATAACTTTACATAATTCTGACTAGCTTTTTAAGCTGACTTTATTTAACGTAAAGGCCTACTCGCTAGTAATGTATCCACGTACTTTATACTTAAAATATATTAAAACATCTAAAAATAGACATATAACTATCCAGATAAGCTTATTAGTAATCCATTCATCTCCAAAAAAATACAAACTTAAGTAATTGAAAGGAAAATTTCTATATACAGAATTTAAAGTTACAAAAGCGAATAGTATAGCTAATGATATATATTTGTTTTTAATCCATGTATTAACAAAAGAGTATACCTTAGTTAATACTAATAAAGAAATTAAAAACGCTACAAATACTTTTAGAATGCCCACATTAGAATATTGAACTCCATCCCAATTCCCGGCTTCATATATATCTATCTTATCAAAAAACAAAATAGCATATTCTATAAATGTTAAGACAGAAAAAACAAACGCAATTCCAAAACAGCTGATATATCTAAATTGATAAAGCTTAAATTTACAAAATTCTGATTTGTTTTCAAAATGTAACATTCCGTTTTCATAACTAACACTTAGGACATTTAAAAAAATGATTGAAAAAACAAAAGGGACTAATCCTTCAAAATAATATATATATATGACGTTAGACTACATTGATTAAAAGCAGTATGCAAAAAAAATGCTGTAAACAATGTTATAAACATCTTAGCGTCTATCATTTGCTTAAAACAATATTTTAACACTTTAACATTTCTGTTCATTTTTAATTCCCCTTATTGATAGTTTGAAATTGAACATACCTACCCTCTTTTTATCTAGAATATAAAACATAACTGGCAATAATATAATAAACATACTAATCATGATAATTCTATTTATGATTAAATCATTATACTCTACTGCAGTTAACGGTTCAAATAAAGTATCGTATCTAATAATCAAATTAGTTTTATTAATGGTATAACCTAATTCAGGTGAAATTTTTGAAGATAGAGATTCCACAATATAATAAATTGGAAATGCAACAAAAGGACTATCAAATAAATAATATAAAAAGTTTATAAATCCAATTATTATTAAAAGACTTGGTACGACAAATAATAAATACACTTGTACATAATCATATATACTTGTAACATAAGTTCCTTTTAAATGCCAATTAAATAAAAATGCAAAACTGAACATTTGAACAGATGTAACGATAAGTACTATTAGAAACTCCACAGCTATATTGTTTAAAATATAACTATAACTTTTAAAAGATTTTGGATAAATTAAATACTTTACTTTTTTATTATTTAGAACAGAAAACCTAAAAGTGATAAAAACAAATAAACTTAAACTCCATATTATCATTAATCTATCAGCATATCTCATTGCAAAATAATAAGATATACGATGTTTTTCTAATGAATTTTCTATCCTTTTATTTACATCAGAATAATCTTCACCTGACAAGCGTTCTAATTTATTAAAATAAGCTTCGTGTTTAGCATCTGTACCAATATCTATAGCATAATAAAATAAATCAGTATATGCTTGATAAAATTCATCAATAGTTTGACTTTTTAAGATTTTATTTTCTATTATATTTCTTTCTCCTAAACTTAGGCTATCATCATTTTCTAATATTTTGCTATAATAATCTCTGATTATTGTTAGCTTTGTTTCATCATCATACGTATATAATGCCTTAACAAAGTCAGATGAGCCACCCGTATTAGCCATTTTCATGAGTTCTTCATTATTAGTAATGGGGAAATATTGGAAATATGGTCGGAATTCATCAAATAAAAAAATACTAGTTATTACTATAAGTACAATTAAAATTACTGAACTAATGCTTTTTTTAAATAAGAATTTAAACATGATTTAACACCTCTTTAAGTATCATTTGCACATATATATCTATACAAAATAGTATTTCTAAACTACTCATAACTTGAACTAACCATCTCTCTTTTTAGTAAGTACATATATGCTGTCTCCAAAGTTTTATCAACTTTTTTTATGTATTTAAAGTTAGGATTTGTAGTAACTACTTTTATTGTGCAACTATCATGATTATGATTTATATCGGTAATAGTTCCGTACTCTCTAAAATTATCTATATCTTCTACTTTACACTCTACTTCATAAACATCTGGAGAAGATTCAATCAAATCATTTATATTTCCTGAATAGAGTAATTTGCCTTTTGAAAGAACGATTACTTCATCACATATTGACTTAATATCTTCGACTATATGAGTTGATAAGATTACTGTTCTTCCTACAGAATATCTTTTAATAAGATTCCGCATTTTTATTCTTTCCTCTGGATCAAGGCCGACTGTAGGCTCATCCACAATTAATATTTCCGGTTCATTAATCATCGCACAAGCCAATCCTAATCGTCTCTTCATTCCTCCAGAGAGCTCTTTTGTTTTTCTATACATTTGCCTTGTTAGGCTCAATTCTTCAAGCAATTCTTTTATTTTGCCATCAATATCCTTTTTTTTCATATTTTCTAGTAAACATATATACTCTAGCATTTCATAAACAGTAAAACTTCCATAAAACCCAAATTCTTGGGGCATAAATCCAACTATTTTTCTAATTTTGTGATAATTTTTATTTTTAATTTCAATATCATTTATTATTATTTCGCCTTGTTGTATACTTTGCAAAGTAACCATCAATTTCATGAGAGTTGTTTTACCAGCTCCGTTTTCACCTAAAAGTCCGATCATTCCCTTATTTATTTCTAAACTTAAATCATCTATTGCAATATGATTCTTATATTTATAAGTAAGATTTTTTATTTTTATCATTCTATCACCTCAAAGTTTTATTCATTAACTAAGTCTAATGTTTAACACAGCATAAAGGGACGGTTATGTTTTACCGTATTTTTTACTATTTCACTTTTATATTTATTTAAAATAAATGCCTACTTCTTTTATATCTACAGTTATACCAATACACATAACTTGCTTTTCTTGGCATAAAATTTACTTCTAGTTAAGCTTGTCCTAATCTGGGAGCGACAACAATACATAAGAACCGTCCCTTTGTGTCTTTTGTATATGTTTGCCATTTATCCATATCATCTATACCAAAACTAAAAAAATCCTGTATCGGTGATATGATTTGTTTGATAGTTTCGACATCATGCTCTGTTAAATTATATATATATTTCAGCACCGTAATGAGCACTACAAAAATTACTATATCTCGTTTTCACTTTTTTCATTTTCATTGAGTTTTCCATATTTTAAAGCAGTTTCTATTACTTCTTTTTCATTTTTCCAGCAGCGGATTTCAAAAGGATAACCGGATTTTAAAAATATAGATATAATCTGTTTCCACCATTTTGTATTTATATTGTTAATTTCATAGTCAACTACATTAAGACTTATTCTTTTCATAATCTTTCGCCTCGCTTGCTATTGATATAGAATCAATCTATCTCTTTGTAATACTTCTTTTTTAAATATTTTTTTAAATATTTTTTATGATAGATCTATCAACTACATAAACAAGCTTGTTTATAGTAATCATTATACTCTCTAATTCCAATTTTGCAAACATTTTCATTGTAAGTATTTTCCGGCATAATTCGTATTTTCTTATTCATAATATTTTTTATTTTTTTTCAAAAAAAGAGGTGGATTAAAAATGTTTCTATTTTCAAATTACTGCTCCAAAGCTATATACCTACGGTGTAGATAATCCAATAGCAGCTATAGAGAACTTTACAGCAATTACTTTAAGAAATGTTATAGGGGAACTAGAACTTGATGAAACATTAACATTAAGGACAAAGATGAGAAGCATATTAGATGAAGCAGTCCCTTGGGGTATAAAGGTAAACTGTGTTGAAGTTAAAAATATAATTCCACATGCAGATATTCAAGAAGTAGTGTAAAAACAGATGAGAGATAAAAAAATATAAAAAATAAAGAGTAGGCTATAATGGCCTGCTCTTTATAACTTACAAAGGGGTTATATTCAAAAGTATTTTATAATTTTTTCATATAAATCATTCGGAACTTTATAATATCTATTTACCGTTTTATCATATTAATATATCATATTTATAATATTTTTTTGTTTCTGTTTAGCAATAGGTAATAAATGTAATAAGATTAATTTTTGTCTAATTACTGACATAAATCCAGTTAGCATTAAACACCAAAATGAATCATATATTTATTCTCTTGTTTTGCTTTTCTGATTAGTTTCAACAACTCCATAAGGCTATAATCTTGTTTAATTCTAGGATCATTAGAAACTATAGTTTCAAATATTGATAATGATTCGGGTGGTATT
>NZ_JBFWFX010000037.1:0-5290 GCF_050286925.1 Caloranaerobacter longqiensis | reverse complement strand
TCAGCTGTTAGCTTGTAATCCTGTCTCCGCACTGTTCAGTTTTCAAAGACCAAATCTTCTTTATCAAATCTCTTTGTCGACTTTTGCCGCCGACTCTTAATACTATAGCAGATTTGTTTATCTATGTCAAGAACTTTTTTGATTTTATTTTTTACTCATTTGTCTTACTCTTTCCTCAACGACAAAATATAATATAGCAAACTTTTTATCGTTTTTCAATAGGTAATTTATGCTATCTTGGTATTATATCTTTTAATTTTATTAAATCTTCTATATAAACTTTTTTTAACTCTCTACGATAAATAACTGCTGCTGGATGATAAAGTGGATATATCTTATATATATTCCCCTTAATATTAGCTTCTAATATTTTCCCATGTTCTTTACTTATCTGCAATTCATTATCAATTACTGCTTTAAGTGGCACATTTCCAAGAGGAATTATAATTTTAGGTTTAATTATATCAATTTCTTCAAACAAATATCCTTTAAAAGCATTTATTTCTCTTTTATTAGGAGCACGATTTATTAATTTCCCTGTTTTTTCACTTATCCTCGTTGGTCTAAATTTTACTACATTAGTTATGTATACATTTTCTCTCTCAAGTTTCAAAATATTTAGAAATTCTTTTAATTGCTCACCTGCCTGACCGACAAAAGGCTTTTTTTGCTTAACTTCATTTGCTCCAGGTGCTTCACCAATTAACATTATTAAACTATTTACACTTCCATCACCAAACACTAATTCTTTTTCATTAAACTGCTGTCTTATTCTTTCATTTAAATCTTCTAATTTTTTCTGTTTCACTTTATTGCTCCTTTCTTCCAATCTTGCATTTAAAAGATGTTTAATTCTTCGGCCTTATTTCTAATACTCTTAAAATCTTCCCATGCTGCTCTTTTTTTACTTTCATCACGCAATAAAGCTGCCGGATGATATGTCGCTATTATAAAAAAATTCCCTTTTTTTATCCATTCACCTCTATCCCTACTTACTGCAAAATTCTTATCTATAATATTTCTTGCAGAAACTGCTCCTAAACATACTATTATTTTAGGTTGTATAATTTTCACTTGCCATCTTAAATATTCTAAACAAACTTCACTTTCATCTTCCAATGGATTTCTATTATTAGGGGGTCTGCATTTTACTATATTAGTTATATATATTTCTTCTCTACTAATGTTTATCGCATTTAACATTTTAGTCAATAATTTACCAGCAGCCCCTACAAAAGGTCTTCCACTCTTGTCTTCATAAAATCCTGGACCTTCCCCTACAAACATTATATCTGCATTTTCATTTCCTTCTCCAAACACCATTTTAGTTCTAGTCTTATGCAATCTACACTTTTTACAATATAGACAAAACTTCTTAACTTCATCTAGAGTATACATAAATATCACTCCAAAATTATTTTGATTATATATAGATTTTAACATAAAAGCACATAAATAGAAAATGAAGGGGCAACCCCTTCTTATCTAACAATTTTAGTATATTCAACATATGAATAAATCACAATACCAAAAATTATAAATATAACTGTACTCATTGGTATAATAAATCCTAGATTATTATTTATAAACGTTGATAAAAGAAAAACTATGCCTATTACTATAAAGCCATACCCTCCAACTCTATGTGTTTTCCTCCAAACTGTCTCATTTGCTAATGTCCAAGGAGTCCTTATACCAAAGAAATAATTATGTCTTATTTGTCCCATATAGTTACCAATTATAATAAATAATAATCCTATAGAAGCTTTTATTAATAATATAATATCAACATTACCGCCTAATGCTACAAATATTAAGGCCCAATGAATAATTATTAAAAACATTATTACTATAACTGTCAGAATTTCGTAAGCTTTCTTATGTTTTGAATAGGATTTTCTTTTAGGATCTATTTTTGGCATCAACAGCATCAAAGCATACAATCCTATAGGCGTTAAAGCAGTAAAAAAAACCATATTTTTATGACCGTACGCATCAATTTCACCCCTAATATTCCAATGTCTAGGAATCGAATCTGGTAAACTGCTGTATATAAAAATTGTAGCTATAAATGAAATTAAAAGTATTAATAAAAGCCATTTATTTATCTTCATCATTATCTCTCCTTTCCATAAAATCAAATATCCATTTCATAATTTCTTGAAATGCTGTTGTATTTAAAGAATAATATACGTTTTGACCAACTTTTTCGCTTAAAACTAGCCCTACATTTTTTAAAATATTCAAATGATGGCTAATAGAAGGTTTACTTATATTAAAAAAATCTGCAATTTCTCCAGCAGTTAAATCCTTTTCTTTTAGTAACTCTAAAATTTTTCTCCTAGTAGGATCAGCCAAAGCCTTAAATGTTTTGTTCACTTTGTCACCTCTTTCATTTTTTAGATAGTTATATAATTATCTAAATATCTAATTATATTATATTACTTTCCTTTCATTTTGACAACAATCTTCACTAATTATTTTAGAAAATTATACATCTTATTAAATTGTGGATAATTTATTGAATTGTGGATAATTTTAAATATAATTTCCATAATGAGATATAAGTAAAATCTACATTGTAGTTAATTTTGAATCGAAAATTTTACTCTAATAGATAAAAAAAAGAGGGAATTAGTTCCCTCTTAGATTTAACATTTCCCATCCAATTACAGCTGCTCCTAAAGCTCCTATAACCTGTGTATTTGGAGCAATATAAATTGATTTTCTTATTTTTTTCTCAATAGATTTTGTTAATATACGACTTCTTGCAACACCACCTGTAAATGCTACCTCATCAACTATTTTTATTTTATTTAGCATGGAAACCGCTCTGTTTGCTATTGATTCTATAATCCCAGCTGCAATTGATTCTTTGAAAGCACCTTTAGCAAGAAGACTGATAATTTCAGATTCTGCAAATACAGTACACATGCTTGATATTTTCTCTGGCTCTGCTCCTTCCGCTAATTTATCCAACTCATTTATCTCTGAACCAAGTAAATTAGTCATAACCTGAAGAAATCTCCCTGTACCTGCTGCACATTTATCATTCATAAAAAAATCACAAACATTACCATTTTCATCCAAGCTAATTATTTTACTATCTTGCCCACCTATATCAAGTATAGTTCTCACTCTATTGTTTAAAAAATAAGCCCCTTTAGCATGACATGTTATTTCAGTAACTGTCTTATCCGCAAAACCTATCGAAACTCTTCCATAACCTGTTGCAATAATTTTTTTTACTTCTTCTCTTTTTATATTTCCCTTTTCTATTAGTAATTTACAAACTTCTTCTGACGCTTTTCTAGGGCTCCAACCTGTAGGTATAATAATTTCTTCGACTAATTCTCCATTAAAAAGAACTCCTTTTGTTGCAACCGAACCTGCATCTATTCCTATTGAATACCCTGAAAAATTTTTTATCAAAACCAACCTCTCCTTTTTCTTTCAATGGTATAAATACCATTAATCTTTATTTCAGGATTAACATTTAGGATTTCCCTAACATTTTCTTCATCATCAGGGTTAATCATTATAGATATACCACAACTTTTACTCAACTCTCTAGGGGTTGGCACAATAGTATATTTAATCTTTTCAGATTTCAAAATCTTTTCTAAAGCTAATCCATCAGTATGGGATGGAAATAATATGTAACAGTTTAATTGTTCTCCCATTTAATCACCCTATTCTTTAGGAAATAACATCGCTACTTTGATGTCTTTATCATTTCGAAAAATGCTTCAAGTCTTGTTTTTATTTGCCCTACGTCTTGTAGGCTATAATCACTTTCAATCATAATCACAGGAATACCTTCCTTATCTAGTGCTTCTTTAACTTTCTTATACTCAACAGCATAAGTATGACAGAATGGTAAACTGTAATATACAACTCCATCTGCTTTATATTCCTTATAAAGTCTTATTATATCTTCTATCCTTCCATCATTAGGTGTAAAACAAGCACAATTAATACTTAAGTACCTATCTGCTATTGCTTTTATCTGTTCTTCTATACTTTCGGCTTCTTCAACTAAATTTTCAAAATATCTAATTCCTGTACATGTTTCTTCACATACTACTGCTCCGCCGCTTGTTTCTATTATGTGATGTAATTTCCAATTTGGAATAGCCATTGGAGTTCCTGTTACTAAAATTCTTGGTGTATCTTCTTCAAATACGCTTATTCCTTTTTTAATTCTATCTTCTAGTTCTTCACATAGTTCTGAAGTCTTTTCAATAAATCTTTTAGGATCATCATAAAAAGCAATTTGAGTAATAAGTAATGCATCTTTACCACTTATTGGCAAGTTCTTATTCTTTCTCGTATTATATAATCTTTGTAAAACTCTTCTTTTTTCATTTATTAATTTTATCGCTTCTTTTAATTTTTCCTCAGTTATTTCATTTCCTGTCATCTTTTCAACTAAATCTTTAAACGTTTTCAATTCATCAACCCAGTGAATCTTATCCTTTTCTCTTTTCATTTGAGGTAAATCCATAACATGAATAGGTGTATACTCTCCAAGAATCTCCCATGCTTTTTTCTTACCATCACATGTAGTTTCTCCTACTAATATATCTGCTGATTGAAAATAAGGACATGTACCACTTAACTTTGCTCCAACTGAAGCTTTAATTAATGGACAAATATTTCTCGGAAGTACTTTTTCTCCATCTGGTATCCAAAAATCTGAACCACCACATAATCCTACTCCAATAGCATCTGCTGCAACGATTAACTCATCTGGTACATATATACAAAAACTTCCAAAAACTTTTCCACCTTTTTTTCTATGCTCTGCTAATTCTTGAATCCTAAATCCATGAATTTCAGAAACTACAAAGTTATAATAATTCATACCTTCTGGTCGATTTTCTTGTGATAAATAAATATCCCCATAGAACTCTGGCAATACTGCACATAACTGATCATGCTTTTCTAAATCCATATCTAATGATTCCCATAATTTTCTGTAATCTGCCACAATTATGCCCCCTTTAAATTTACTTATTTTATTTTGATTATAATATATTATTTCTGTCTTTTTTATATATATAAAAAACCATTATAGATGAGTTCCTTGATATTAAAATTATCTATAGATATGTTATGAAAAACAAAAAAAGTGGCTAAATGCCACTTATACAAAAAATAAAAGAAATCCGGCAACGACCTACTCTCCCAGGCGGTCTCCCGCCAAGTACCATCGGCGCTGGAGGGCTTAACTTCTGTGTTCGGAATGGGAACAGGTGTGACCCCTCCGCCATTGTCACCGGATTTG
>NZ_JBFWFX010000036.1:0-6476 GCF_050286925.1 Caloranaerobacter longqiensis | reverse complement strand
TTCAACTCTTATATCTTTTTCTTCTAATACTTTCTTAATTTCAAATGCATATTCGTTAAACTTATCAGAAATAGGTAATATACTTACTTGTACAGGTGCTAACCAAACAGGAAATTTACCTGCATAATGCTCTATTAAAATTCCAATAAATCTTTCAATACTTCCAAAGATAACTTTATGTTTAAGTTTTACACTTTCAGTTCCTTCACGTACTCTGGTACATGTCAAAGATTTTAATATAATCTTCAACTCAACTTATTGATTTTACTTAAAATTTATATCAAAACATTGCCATCCCTTCCAAAAAAAATTTTTAGTTTGTTGTAGAACTCTGTAGCTACTAAAAAAATTATAATTATTTAAACTTATTTCAAAGGGTTGCCCCAGTATTTTATTTATAGAAATATTTATATACAACAAAAAACCAAAAAAGAAGAAAACCTATGAAAGCTTTTGCTAAACAAATGCATTTTAATGACTTCTTTGAAGAATTCGATAATTTAACTCAAAAATCAAATATACTTAAACTTTTTGGACAATATATTAATGTTAGCTCTTTTATTCCTTATGAATTATTATAGCTTAACTGGTCATCCTAGAAAATATCCTCTTGAAGCTTTTGTTTCTGCTTTTATTTTTAAATGTTCTTTTCTATCCCTACTGTTTCTTTATTAATAACTTTTTTGAATATTTCTAAAGATTTATGTGAAGCTTGTGGTTTTTCTTCTGCCCCTCATAAGTCTCAATTTTCTCGTTTTTTAATTAATTTTTACGATGAAATTTATCTTATGTTTCATAAATTAGTTGATGTTACTGATCCAATTTGTAGAAAAATTGATTCTTGCAAAGCATCTATTTTAATTTCAGATACTACTTAATTTGAAGGCTATGTTAAAGAAAATAATCCTAAATTCTTTGAATCTTTTCTTGAATATAGTAATAAAATCTTCTATTTTTTAAAAAACTTTGTTGACCTAAACCTTTAATTATACTCAATTTTATATAAAACCTTTGTTATATACTCGATATACCTTTAAGGCAATGCCAATTATGTCGACACTTCACTACCTGCACTTGCATTATTAAAAACTCTCCTAAATGCTACAAAAGATATAAATCCACTAATTAATATTAATGTTCCAGAAAAAATAGTTAAGATCCTAGCGTTAATTATATTCAGTAGAAAACCTGTGGAACCCATTCCAATAAGTAGGGCACCAGAATTTATGCCTTCTGCTATGCTAAAAACCCTTCCCCGTAGGTTATCTGGAACAATTTTATGTCTTATTGTTGAATAACTAACAATTTGTATAGCATCACCAAAACCTGTCATAAATATAAATACAGCAGCTATAATAATTGAATAACTTAGTCCAAAGAATATTTGAGTAATACCTGATAGAGTTAATCCTATACACCATAAGATTGGTAGACTTTTCTTTTGAGATATTTTATTCATTAGTAACGAACCAATGAATAGACCGCTACTAAAAAAAGACATTATAAAACCATATGCACTTTCAGAATTTGTTAATACTTTAATAGCAAAAATCGGTAACAAAACATTTAAAAACCCATATCCGACAATAGATAATGCATCCATAAAAATTAACGTTGAAAGTAATTTGTCACTTAAGATAGCACTAAAACCCTGTTTCAACTGTCCTGATATTGAATCCCTTTCTTTTTCAGTTGAACTTGACATTTTATTATCAGAAACTCTAATAAAAAATACAGTTAGAGCAGATATAATAAAAGTTATACTATTAATATAAAATGTAACTTTCAAATCTAAAGTTGTAATTAAAATTCCACCCACTGCAGTACCTAATAACCGCATTAGCGATGCTGTTGAACTTGATATACTATTAGCTTCTAATAATTTATCCTCCTCAACAATATTAGGAATCGTAGCGCTCTTTGCTGGTTCAAAAAGTAAAGTGAATATAGTAGCTAGAAATGCTAGTCCATACACTTGATAAACATTGGTTGTGTAAGGATACAAAAGAAATATACAAAATCGTCCTAAATCCGAAAATATCATTATTTTTTTCCTATTAAACTTATCAACTAAAATTCCAGTTACTGAACTAAATAAAATATTTGGGATAAATCTGGATACCATATAAAAGCTTACAGCAATAGGTGAATTTGTCAGTCTAAGTACCAGCAAAGGTATTGCAATTGCATTCAGCCAATCTCCTATATTTGAAATTACTTGACTAATCCAAAGCAGCCTAAAATTTTTATTCTTAAATAGAAGTTTCACATCAAATTCCTCCTTAATCTCTTACTCTTGTATTATTCATCCGACTATCTAAATCCCATATCATCCAATCAAGAATCTTTTTCGTAAATGCACATGAATACTCAGGATGTATTGTATTCAAATTACCATTTCCAATTGCATGAGAATGAGCTGTACAAATTCCACCACATACACCTAATGCAATACAGTTATGGCAATCCTTATTTGTTAGTGGGGTTCGTGTTAGCCATTCATCGTCGATTTGAAAGTTGTCATACTTAAAATGTTTAGTACCAATTAGATTAAAACAAGGTCCGAAAACTCCATCTGTATCAACTACACATGCAGCCCAGTGAATTATACATCGATACGGTCAAATTTTTTCTTCTTTAATAGCCACCTCTCTTGTCATTAATTTTGGCTTAATGCTTTTATCTTTATTATGGTCTATGTAATCTACTTCATTATCATTCTCATTAATTAAAAATCTATTTTTGATTAAATCTTCAATAAAACTCTATTCAATATTCTGAGCTACTAAAAACTCATTTAAATTCAAAAGAGTTCTAAAAAATTCAAAGATTTTTTTAAAGTAATATCTCCACATAATATTTTTTAAGATTTAATGCATTATACAAGCAATATCTCCCTTCGTTTTGCAATAAAAATATGTACTGTGATAACTTGTATTTATTATTAAACATAAACTAATATTACAATTATTAAATCTTTCTTTTTTATGGTTTATAAGAACTGCATTAAATATATTGATAATTACCCTCAAGATTGATCTCTCTTAGTCTTGATTTTCTCTGAACTTATAACAATTTGATTTTGTTTTTGTTTTTTAATCTTTATTAGAACACATTCTTACCGATATGCTCATTATAGTTATCAAAAAATATAAAATATCAACTCGTTGGAGATTTTTTCAAATTAAGAAATTGTGAGATAGGTTAGATTCCCTTGTAAAAATGTGTCGAATATAAAAAAACACCACCCATAGGCAGTTTCATATCTATAATTTCTAATATCAGCAACACCTTACAATTAACCTCTTCTTTATATAGTATCTTCTCTACTTACAACAAAATGATTTACTCAACTTCTTTACAGCTCTCTTTTCAATCCTTGATACATAAGACCTTGATATTCCTAACCTTTTAGCTATCTCTCTTTGAGTCTTACAACCTTCACTGGTTAATCCATATCTTAGTAGAATGTTTAGTTTTTCACGATCCCTAAGGCAATGTGACATTTTCTCATATAACTTTTTTACTTGGATTTTTAAATCAACTTCATCAACTACATCATCTGTGTCAGTACCTAGTATATCCATTAGGGAGATTTCGTTCCCTTCCTTATCAACTCCTATTGGGTCCTGTAATGAAACCTCTGATTTAGTCTTTTTATCTGAACGGATAGTGATTAGGATTTCATTAGCTATGTATACAGAATGCGACATCAGAACTAAATATATTTTTTGTAACAGATAAAAATTTATTTAAATTGTAACTTGTATTGTCTTAAAAATACAATTGCATTATTGTATATTAATATAATTAAGTTACAAATGTTATAAATTATAATATCGGCGTTTGTCAAGTAAGTTGTCGTATTTAATTATAAAAACATATTATTGCTTTACTTCCGATTTGCTATTGACATGGAGCCTCTGCCAACATGGTTTAAGTACCTGAAGTCATACCTATCTAAGGTATTGCCTTTAAATCAGGCTACCATGTAGGCTTCTACATATCAATGATTCGCTTCACCAAATCTCTGCCTGGCTTTGGATTAATTATTTTGACCACTAATAAGGTTTTTATATTCTTTTTCCTTTATAGGATTTAGTGATACATATTTATTTCTTTTGAAAGATTTGTAATAGTATCATTCGTTGGAGGCTCTAGTCTTTTAAGTATAGATTCTTTAAATTCTTTTGAATAACTTTTTTTCCTGTTTTTTGTCATATTAATTCTCCTTAGGTTATTTGTCGTAATTACATTATATACCATATTCTATACGATAACTATCCTAACATATAGGATACAACAGGTTTATTTATATAAGCTACTTTCATCTCATTTTTTAATTAGCATCTTTACAACATCTTAATTCAATTAAGTAGAACGTCTTTTTCGACTTTATTTAATATTTGGCAACATAAACACAGCTACTAAAGCTGCTAATCCACTCCCCATAGCACCTATTAAGAATACATACTTAATAGAAATACTCCATAGAATTCCTATTAAAATAGGTGCCAAAAAACTTAATGAGTTTCCTATTGAGGAAAGTACTCCCATAACAATAACTCCTTTTTCCTCTGAAAAACAATCATAAAAATATGCAAATGAAATAGGAGCAAGTGAATCTTTTACCATAGTTAATACTACACCTATAACAAATAATGTAATATTTTGAGTAAAAGCAAAAACAATCGCTGGTATCATGTCAAAAGCAAGATCTATTACATAAAGCCATTTTCTACCTGACATATCTGAAAAATGACCAAGAATTAAAGCCACCATAGAGTTGACAATAGTTACAGCTCCAAACATTCCCATTATCGATGAAACAGAAATTCCTAAAGATGTACCTAAAAGAGGTAAAAAATTCATCGAAGTTGCATAAAATGTAGTTCCTATTTGAATTAACGTAAATGCCCAAACTTTTTTATCTTTATATATATCTTTTATTATTTTAATTTTACTTTTCTCTTCATTACTATTTGCAGTATCTTTATTAACTTCTACTTCAGCTTTTTTCAATTTGATTTCTCTACTTAAATACGCAATTATAAATAAAGGCACTATAAAACCTATACTAAAAACCATATAAAATGAATCAACACTATATTTAGCTGTATATAATCCTCCTAAAAATAACCCAATTGAGATTGAACCAAAAAGAAATACATCTCTTAAAGCAAAATACTTTCCTCTATTTTCTCTTGCAAATGTATAATTAATTGAATTTCCAAGAGAAAAGTTAAAAATAGTCCTTCCACTTATTAGTAATAATAAAAAGAATAAAACTAAAAAATAATTTTGATCTATAAAAGCTACAGAACAACCACCAATTAAGCTAATTGCCATTGCTATAATTCCAATTTTAAAAGAATCAAATCTGTGAGCCATATATGCGACAGCACTTGGTAACACTATATGTATTATATTGTTCAAAGATAAAAAGATTCCATATACTTCTTCCCCAATTCCTTTTTGCTCAAATAAAATTGGTATTATTTGCTCTAAAGGACCATTAAAAAGAAAAAAGCTAAAATATATTAAATACACTAAAAGATAATTACGTTTTAAAACTGATTTATATGACTTAAAAAATTTTAGTTTATAAGCCCCCATTATTCCCCCACCTTTGATATTATATATTAGTTTGTTGCAGAACTCTGCAACCATTAAAAAAACTATAATTATTTATATTTATTTCAAAGGGTTTCCCCCAGTATTTCAGGTCGTGATAATTTAAACTTATCCCCCATAATTACCAAAATAGATAAAATAGAAAATATCACTTATATACAGCCCTTATGATTATTTAAAAACAAAATTTCCATTTTAAATAAACTAAAAAAAATCTTGATTGTATTCGTAAACAAAAATTATATTTTAACTTATCTACAACTTAATAAAGTATGTGATTTCCTATAAATTATAAAAAATTTCTATTATATAACATGATTTTCGATTTTTATCAATCTTTATTTATTAATTGTACTTGATTATACTTGATTTTTTTTGAAAAATCAAGTATATTTTTCCAACAATATATTGGTTATTTCGACTTTATACTACTTTTTGTAAAAAAATATGACAATTAAATAATTTTATAGATATCACAAATTATCTTCTTGAATATGAAACAAAAATAATATTAAAGCACCTATCTTCACGACAGGTGCTATTAATATTATTTCTTATTCTTAATTTCATCCAATATTCTATTAAGAAATTCTTCAATCTCAAATGCTCCTATATCTCCTTCTTCTCTTGCTCTTACAGAAACTGTTTTATTTTCTGCTTCTTTTTCCCCAACAATAAGCATATAAGGAACTTTATTAAGCTGTGCTTCTCTAATTTTATATCCTATTTTTTCTGCTCTTGTATCAACTTCAACTCTTATATCTTTTTCTTCTAATACTTTCTTAATTTCAAATGCATATTCGTTAAACTTATCAGAAATAGGTAATATACTTACTTGTACA
>NZ_JBFWFX010000035.1:0-7286 GCF_050286925.1 Caloranaerobacter longqiensis | reverse complement strand
TTTAAAAGCTGAAATTATGCACATTACAAGTCATTTTTATTTAATAAAATTTTATTATAAAAAGTTTATTAAATCAAGTTTTAAGCGGACATTTTTAGAAGTTAAGCGGACATAGGTTTAAAACCAGCAATATCAATATATAGAGAGATTATTTGTTTGGAATTTAAGCGGACATTTTAAAGCTGTTTATTTTGTATTAATATTGGGGGTTTCATGTAAAATTTATTTTAAGATATTGTAATGTTTAAGAATCCTATCTTTATCTTTTCTTTTAGTATAGTAGTGATAACTTGAATCTAAAAGTGCAATAAGTATTTTGAAGGCAAGTAATACTGATTCATAAGATGAATTTTCATTAAAAAAAGACTGCATGCAAAAGTTTTTTATTTCATTACTATTCAAAAAGACTTTATCCATACTTTTTATTAAGTCTAAAGAGTTCTTATAACTTAAATTCCCTGATGAAAAAGTATTGTCATTATCATCAAAAGAACAGAATGAAAAGTGCAGATCAATTTTTTGTATCAGCAACTCAATCATTCGCCTATAATTCAAATAAAATTCTTTAAAAGCTTCAAATTCCCTGCTTCCAAGAACTGAAAATCTTAAGAAAATCATATTAGAATCTAAAATACCTTGTTCCAAAAAAGCATCCCTAATTAAAGAAACTCTTATTGACATACCTGGACAGTTATCTCCATCTGAATTAAAATATTCATCATTCTCATTGAGCATTTCTTTAGGGATTAGCACTGAAGCTGCAATTTCTTTAGCTGGTTTAGCTATCCAAAACTCTAAATGTTTCATTTTATCAAAAGGCTTTAATGTAAAGGAATTTTTAGCTGACTTAATAAGTTGGACAGTGCTCTGATGAAGTAGATCCGAAAGGTGTGTAGCTGCATATTCCCACTCAATATCACTCATAGCGTAATTTGGATGGGGGAAAAGTTTTTTAAGTTCTTTAAAAACATTATTAAACATGATTTACCTCCTTTTTTTATTTTTAAATTAGCGTATTAATACGCTAATAAGATCAAAAATTTAAGCCATTGCTTTATCCAGGGTAGTGGCTTCTTCTCCATTCTTCAAGATTGATGACTCTCCCCTTTTAGATTTTTCAATCATTTGCAGTTTAAATTGTACAAAGTTTTTTACTTCTTTTAGATCTGATGGAGGAAGTTTTTTAAGCATATTTATTATTTCTTTAAGTTCTGTATTATTTGCAGCTTCTTCGATAACTTTGATTTCTTCAAATAATTCTGGCATATCTTTTTCTATATCGATAACTGCATATCCTTTCTCTTCTATCATTTTTTCAATTTTATTTTCTAAATTATTATTTTTTTGTATTAAATTTTTAGTAAAAACATCCCATAACAATTTTAATATAGGCTTTTTTTCTGGAGTATAAATTTTTGCTGGTTCAACAGGTTTGCCATCAATGTATAGATTTTCTATAGTCCATGTTTCTTCCGGTTCTTTTGGCCCCTTTCCTTTGCCGGTTAGAAGCCAGTCAATAGACACATTAAAGTAATTAGCAAGTTTTGTAATAACGACCATTCCTGGAGTCCATTCTTCAGATTCAAATTTATCTAAATCGAATATGTGTAAAGTTTTTTCAAGTTCTTCTATGCTGATATTTTTAGACTCTCTTAAAAATCTAATTCTTCGGCCTATTCCAGGAACATGTTCTCTCCACAAATGGTCTTCTTCTCCTGTAAGTAGCCAATGAATTGATACATCATAAAAATCAGCTAAAAGTATAGCTGTACTGACGCTAGGTTTTCTTTCATCATTTTCATACCTACTAAGATTTGAAATGTTCAATTTTTCCATTACTTGACGTTGACTAAGGCCTCTTTGATTCCTTAAAAAAGTTAGACGTTCTCCTAGTGTTTTCAAAATAAATCCCTCCTTTATACAGTATATGAAGTCAAATGACATTTATCACAATAATTGATGACAAATGAACAACAAATTGATGACAAAAATCATTTTTCTATTGACATGATGTCAAATGTCATCTATAATAAAAATAACAACAGCGAAATATTACGCTTTTATTGTATCACAATTTGACTTACGTAAAATGTATTTTTATGTAAGTCAAAAATAAGTTCTATCCTATCGACAGTCTTTTTCATAAAGGATGTCAAGTTAAAACATATCTTTAGAGTGGTCCTGCATCCACTAAAGTGAAATTTTTAGAAAAAGGAGGCGAGCTGATGTTAGAGCAACGCATTAAAGATTTGGAAAACAGAGTAGCTGAATTAGAAAAAGTAGTAAAAGATAAGATTCTTTTAAAAGTTTCTATTGATAAGGATAACCTTGTTAAAGCTATCGTTAGAGCGAATGAAGAAGCAACTACTTTAGGAAATGCTATCAAACAACATGAAACTTTAGAATGTACTATTAAACTTCCTGACTATAGCAGTGAACAACCAAGACTTACTGTGACTATTACCCATACAATTGAAGAGGAGTAAGTAAGAATGACGGCAAGAGTTAACACCTCCTCCTATTTTATGGGATTTTTGGTTTTGCAGTTTGGGCAAATTATAAAATTTTTAATTCCAAATTTTAAAGAGGGATATTAAATGACTGCTAAAAGTTATGTTAGAGGACATCTTTGTGAATGGAATGGTACAGAGTGGGTGTATAGCGATACCAAAGAATCGATAAAAAATGAAAGACCATGTGCCAGATGTGGGAAGATGCCAACTACTGAAGGTTATGATCAATGCTTGGGATATATTGAGGGAGCTGTATCTGCATGTTGTGGGCATGGAGTTGAAGAGGGCTTTATATTGTATGAAGATGGGAATTGCAAAAGAATTGGAGATGAAAATGTACAATTTAGGAGGGATTAGATGGATTCTGCAAATAAGGGGGACAAAAAGATGTTCGGATTTGGGAAAAGGCTTAAGGATTATAAAACTTCAGAGCTTATAAAAGAGCTTCAATCAAGAAAGAACGTAAGCATACTCAAGATGAACAAAAATCAGCAGTACCAAGTGAAAAACAGTCATAAAAGAATTAAAGAAAAAGGTCCAGCTGTCATTTTAGTAATAAGAGATGTTTAGACATAACAAAAATTCGCAAAATTGATTTTAATTTTAAAGGGGGACAGCAAGATGGCGAAAAGAAAGCTGACTATATTTGGAGTCAAGGTCAAACAAAAACTAGCAGAAAAAAATATGGAGCAAAAAGAGTTAGCAAAAATTATAGGAATAAGTCCAAGTTATTTAACTGACATATTAAGAGGAAGAAAACAAGGACTTAAATACAAAACGTTAATTAATGAAGTGTTAGAAATTGACGGAGAAAATGATAAAAGTTTAAAGGAGGCGATATAAGTGAGTAAAGAAAATTTCATACCTAGCTTTAGCTTTGAGGACCAAATGGCAGTTATTTCAGATATCGTTAATAAAATTGGAAAATTAGAATTGTCAATTGAGCAAGAGAAACATTTTCTTGCAATGAAGGAAAAGAAGCTTAGCGAAGAATTTAATGAGCTTACTAAAAAAGAAGACGAACTGCTTAAAAAATATGAAGTTATGTTAATCGAAATGGGCAGTAAAATTCAAATGATAAAAGAATTAAAAAGCTATATTATGTCTGAAAGAGAAAAATGTATTAAGAGATATAATTCTATCGACGAATCACAAAAAAGTGCATAAAAGGAGAAGAGTATATATTAAAGGGTGTTTCCCCAGACACTCTATAACCTTTATATATACTCTTCCCCTCTATTATAACATAAAAATTCGAGGATGGATAGAGTGGAAAGCTGGATTACTAGCAAAATAGCTGCTGAGTTATGTGGTGTAAATGAAAGAACGATTCGGAGAAAAGTTAATAATGGAGAATTGGAAATAAAAGAAATTACTAATGAAAAAAATCTAAAGACATACCTGATAAACCTTGCATCTCTTCCTCCAGAAGCACAAATTAAATATTTAGAAAAAATAGCTAATATAGAAGATAAACATATAGAAGAAATTAATGTAAATGCGGATTTGGTTTCATATAGAGAAAAGTATGGTGAAAAAGGCATGAGAGAACTATTAGAAAAACACAAAATAGTTCAAGAAGCTCTTAATATAGATGTATATGGGAAGACAACTGAATTAAGGAAACAGCTTGCTAACAAGTATGGTATAGGATATAGAACGCTATATGATTGGATAAAAAAGTATGAAAAAGAAGGTCTAGCAGGACTTATGAGAAAAGGCAGTAGTAAGAAGGGCAAGACCATAAGTTTTTGTTTAGAAGCTGAAATGAGAATGAAGAGATATTATCTAACTCCACTCAAGAGAACTAAGACAAAATCATACGAGTTAATGGTTAGAGATGCTAAAAGATTAGGGAAAAGAGCTTGTGAGAACTGTAAGTTTAGAAAAGGTTCTAAAGTAAGAGAAAAGCTTGAAAAGGAAGGATATACAATTGCAATTTGCAATGAAGAGATAAAAGAAGGAATGAAGTATTCAAAAAGCGACAAAACTGCAATAAGAATACTCAGTTCTATTCCAAAAGAGATTGTGGATTATGCAAGAAAAGGCAAGAAGTATTGGGAAGCAATGTATATGCAAAAAGCAACTAGAAAGAAACCAGAGCTTGTAAATGAAGTTTGGTTCGGAGACCATTATCAGTTTAATGCTTTTGTAATCGACAAGGATGGTAAAGTCGGAAGGCCTTGGCTTACTGCTTGGTATGATGTGGCTACAGGTTGTATAGTTGGATGGTGCATATCAATGCAGCCTAATAGCAGAACGATTGCGGAAGCACTAATATATGGGATAGTAGAAAAGAAAGATTTTCCTTTCTGGGGCGTTCCGAAGATAGTATATACAGACAATGGTAAAGACTATAGGTCACAGGTATTTGAAGGTGGAAAGATTATTGAAAAGAATTTAGGAAATGCAATTGAATACAATATTGAAACGGAAGGACTTTTGAAACAATTAAAAATAGGCAATATTCATGCAAAAGCTTATCATGGATGGGTTAAACCTATTGAAAGATGGTTTGGAACATTTTCAGATAAATATGTAAGAGAAATACCTGGTTGGTGCGGAACTAGTCCGGAAGAAAGACCAGAAAATTTTAATAAACTTTTAAAAAAGTTAATAAGAGAAAACAAACTTTGGACATTAGATGAATTAAGCAACTGGTTTATAAATACGGTTTTAAAAGAATATCATAATACGCCACATTCAGGATATGGAGGTAAAACACCTTTAGAACTGTATCAGGAAAAGGAAAAAGTTAGATATGATAAACCAAGTTGGGCATTACTTAGCATTTGCAAAATGGAAAGCGTTGAAAGAAAAGTTACTACACAAGGCATTAGATTTAATAATAAGCTTTATTGGCATAAAGAACTTAAGCATTTAACTAGAGAAACAGTAAAAATAAAGTTCAACAGGGAAAATGATGATGTAATTATTGTAATGCATGAAGGCAAATATGTTTGTGCAGCAACTATTAAAGAGGAGTTTAAGATGGTTCTTGAAGATGAAGATAAGATTGCACAGCATGTAGCCGAACAAAGGAGACAAGAGCAAGAAGTTAAAGAAAGAATTGCAGAACTTACAGGCAAAAAAATACCTAAAAAACCTAAACGTTCTAGTGCTAATAGTATTACTGGAGAAATTGTTGAAAATAGTCAAGGGAATATAACAGTTCTTGAATACGAAAGAGCTAAAAAAGACTATGACAAGGCAATTAAAAGCATTAAAAAAGAAAATAAAGAAGAAATCGGGGTTGCTAAGAAAAGATTTATCAATAATGGAGAATCGGTTTTAAAACGTTCAAGTGCTGGTTAAAAATTCGCAAATTAGATTGCAAATAACAAATAAAAAAGGAGGACGATGATTATGAATACTGTTTCAATATTGAGACCAAACAGATTTGATTTTGATAACATGACTACAGATGAGCTTAGAGAAGAAATAAGAAAATTAAGAGATAACGAAGGAATAACTTTTGCAGAAATAGGAAGAAAGAGCGGTAATAGTCCATCTTATATATCTCAGTTTGTACATCATGGAAAGACTAGTGAAGGTTTAGAAGCAAGTCTTAGGGAATTGCTTAAAGTATATTATGGTTACAAAAATACAGTTCAAAGCTATAGTAATCAGATTGAACTTTTCCCAACTATTGAATTTAAAGAAATTTTGGGATTTTGTGAAGATATGAGAAAAAGACGTAAGATGGGTGTAATTATTGGAGAACCAGGAACAGGGAAAACAACAGCAGTAAAAGAATTTGTAGCAAGAACCGAAGAAGCGGTTTATATAGAAGCTTATCATAATATGAGGATGAAGGATCTTTTAGAAATAATGGCTTTTGAATGCGGTGTAAGTTTAGAAAATGGGTCTAATTATGTAAGAACTAAACAGCTTATAAGAGCTTTGCAGAATAAGAAAATGACTTTTGTAATAGATGAGGCTGAATATTTAAAGAAATGGGATGTAGACAAATTTGAAGTTTTGAGAAAAATATGGGATAACACTAGAACACCAATTATATTGGTAGGAACTCCAGTTTTAGAAGAGCATTTGACTCGTGGAAATGGAAAAGATAACTTAGCACAATTATACAGAAGAATTTACAAAATGAAGCTCAGAGGAATTAAAGAAAAGGAAGTAACGGAAATATTAAAAATGTATAAGGCAACAAACGAAGCTAAAAGATTACTTACTGCTATTGCAATAGATTATAAACATGGAGGGCTTGGAAATTTTGTAGAAGTTTTAGAACTTTGTTTGGAAGCTGTGCAAGGTGGAGAAATAACAGCTGAAATTGTAGAAGAGGCTAAGAATTACAAAATGCTTTGGTAAATGATTTTAAAGGAGGACAGGGCATGCTTAACCTTAAAGAAGAAGTTACATTGGCAATTAACTGCTTAATTGAAGGGCTTGATGATAAAAAGACTGTAGTGGATAGAATTGTTGATTATGTGGATAAGAACTACATAGCTAAAGAAGAATTCGACAGAGCTTTTGATAAATTGAGAAATAATTTAAAGGGGGATGCTTAATGAACGATATGGATTTAATAAGCGTTGGGACTGCTTCAAATTGTTATGAAAAGGACAGAGTATTCTTCCATTGTGAAGATGGACATGTTGTTTATGTAGATATTGAAGATGAAGATAATGATCTAAAAGGGGGAAACTAGAATGGCAAGAGTAAGAATTCCAAACGAACCTGTTTTAAAGAGTTGGGATGATGTTGATTTAAACTTAAAGGAAATTGCTGAATGTCAGATAGCAATCGAAC
>NZ_JBFWFX010000034.1:0-7466 GCF_050286925.1 Caloranaerobacter longqiensis | reverse complement strand
GCTATCTGACATTCAGCAATTTCCTTTAAGTTTAAATCAACATCATCCCAACTCTTTAAAACAGGTTCGTTTGGAATTCTTACTCTTGCCATTCTAGTTTCCCCCTTTTAGATCATTATCTTCATCTTCAATACCTACATAAACAACATGTCCATCTTCACAATGGAAGAATACTCTGTCCTTTTCATAACAATTTGAAGCAGTCCCAACACTTATTAAATCCATATCGTTCATTAAGCATCCCCCTTTAAATTATTTCTCAATTTATCAAAAGCTCTGTCGAGTTCTTCTTTAGCTATGTAGTTCTTATCCACATAATCAACAATTCTATCCACTACAGTCTTTTTATCATCAAGCCCTTCAATTAAGCAGTTAATTGCCAATGTAACTTCTTCTTTAAGGTTAAGCATGCCCTGTCCCCCTTTAAGCTTTATATTAGATCATCATGATAGATGTTGCTTTTTTAAGAGTTTCTCTTGTGATAGTTCCATCTTCAACACTTGCTATATCAGTGCATTTTTTAAGGATTTTTGAAAGCCATCTAATTCCGCCTTTGGTAGTTCTAAGTACAAGATTTGTTATATCCTGTTTAGCACTTTCAGTAATATTAAAGCCGTCAAGTATATTCATTATCTCGTCTTTAGATAGACCTTGTGTCTTGTATAAATAGTCAATTCTCGAATCAATCTGTCCATAATTTTCTTTAATACTTCTTTTTTTGAGCTTATGCTCAACTATTGGAGGGCCAGCCATGATAAGACTGTTTCCATATTCTTTAGTCAAATCATGAATAGTTCTAATTATTTCAATCTTTCTGATTGAATTAGCTGGCATCAACTGTTCAACTTCATCTATAATGATTGTTTTTGGATTGATGCTCAAATTATCAACTATGCTGTACATCATGTCTCTTATATCAGTACCTTCAATTTCTGCTCCAATTTGTCTCCCAATTTCCTTAAGTAGCCCTTTAGCACTCATTAAACAGTCAGCTCTAATATATACTGCCTTTGGATTATTTTTAGCATACTCTTTTAAAGCTCTTGTTTTGCCAGTTCCTGCATTTCCAATTACAACACCTATCCCATTTATGCTTTCAGTTGCCATACAAAGTCCTATAATATTTTCAGCATCTCTGGTCCTTATAAAATCAAATGTGCCAGTAAAAGCAACTTGTTTAACTACTGGAGAATTAATTTGACTGTCCATGTACTCTTTTTCAAACTTTTCAAGCTCATCAATAAACTTTTCTGAAGCTTCGCCTTTCTTTCTGAATTTCCAGATTAGAGAATGAGAAACTTTTAATTTGTCTGCAATTTCTTTTTGAGAAATTCCTTTACGCTCAATTAAATCATTTAGAAACTCCTGTAATCTTTCAACTCTGCCAAAATCAATATTAGTAGCAGCCATTCCCATAATCGAACCCCTCCTATAAAGTATTTGAATTTTCAAAGAAACCTTCACTTAATTTTGAAAAGAAATCAGTTGCCGCCGCATCTTTACTGCTGTTTTTAACTTCTTTGAGCTGCTTGCCTTGATGTGTTTGTCTATTGAGTCTTATAACCTTATTCATTTTACTTCTCTTAGAATTTTTCCCAACAACTATATCAAGAAGTTCTTCATCGTCTATATAATCTTCAAGCATCATACGTCTTACATCTTCAGTAGTTATACCGTAGCTTTCAATTTCTGCTTTAAGCTCTTTACGAGCTTTAGCTTGTTTCTTACGCCATTCTGCAACTTGTTTTTCGGTAGCATTCATTTCAAGAAGCTCTTTATTTTCAGCTATACAGATAAGCTCTCCATTGATATATACATATATCTCTCCGACATTGTTTGGATCAAATCTAATAGTAGCTTTTTTGCCAATATGAGGAATAAGCTCATCCGACCAGAACAATCTATTAAACCTCTGAATTCCTTGTGGAGTTATTGAAGCGTTTTCTGCTTTCATAAGCAGTATGTCGAGTTCTTCAGGAGTAGGCATATCATCTCTTATCTTGATATTGTTTGTGTAGACATTTAGAGGAGTGTCTTTTAATGCAGAATGTACTGTATTGTTGTAGCTGTTTATATATCCTTCAACTACTTCAGCAAGCTGCTGCATTGTCAGCCCTATAACTGGTATATCCTTTTCCTTGTGGTTGTATGGTCTATCGTCAATTTCAGTTCCGCAAAAGCCTACTAAATACCTTGATAGGTTGTTCGTGAAAGTTCTAAACTGTCTTTCAATCGGCTTCGTCCACGGAAAATGTGGTGTTGCATATCTTGCTTCAACCCCCAGTGAAGCTAATAGCCCTTTAACCTCAAGAGAATAGTCAAATCTATTCGTCTTAAGTCCACCTGCAAAATGCTTTGACCTGTAATCTTTACCGTTATCAATGTACACTTGTTTAGGAAGTCCCATGATAGGAGAATTATCCTTTGGTAACACCGCATGCCTGAAAGCTAACCCTATCGTCTGTGAATTGCTGTATACCGATAAACACCATCCAACTATTGCTCTAGTTCTCATGTCCATCCAGCCTGTAAGCATTGGACGAATAACTTTTCCTTTGTGGTATATCTGAACATCCAATTTATGACCGTCTCCAACCCATATTTCATTAACAAACAGTGTAGATAAATCTCTCGTTGCTTTAGGCATTGCTTTCTTATTATATTCTTCAATGCCTTCTCGACCCATAATAATCATTGATTCAGGTATCCTGTTTATTTCTCTGTATATAGTGTCCTTTGATACTATTTCCCAGCCTTCTTCTTTAGCTTTTTTCAGGTACTGCCTATATACATGTATCTTTTTAGGCTTTATAGGTTGGAGAAAAACGCCTCTTATAAACTTGATAGCTTCATCACATAACTTTACTGACCTTCCTCGTCCTTGTCTTGGTTTTCTCAACAGACCAATCAGCCCTTTCTCTTCATATTTCTTTTTCCAGTCATACACAGTCCTTAAACTGGTATTATACTCTTTGCACAACTTTTCAATTTCTTCAACCTTCTCGCCGTGTTCAAGCTCTTTAACCTTTTCAATAATTTCAACCTTTTTAAGTGCCTCCAGCATTATCTTTTCAAACTTGTCTCCGTATATCTCTCTAAGTTCTCCGAGAGTATAGCTCTTTTTTTCATTATTGCCTGTATCCATCATTACTTCAACAGCACATTCATCAGCAGCCGCCTTCATCAGATACTCCCTCTGTTTATCTTCTGGCAGCGAAGTGATATCTATAAGATAAACCTTGCGATTTCTTTTAGTAACCTCTCTAACTCTAAATTCACCTTTTTTGGCTTTTTCTCTTATCCATCTATCTGTAACTCCATAAATTTCTGCGACGTCCTTAGTCGCAAGCCAAAGACTCACACATTATCCCTCCTTTATCTTTTGCTCCATCCGTGTTATAATGGAGGGGAAGAGTATATTTAAAGGTTGCTGGGATAAGCAGGGGAGGGAGACCCTTTTTACAACCTTTATATACTCTTCTCCTTTTTTGTGCTGCTTTCCGCTTTATCATAGTTTCCTCCCTCATACTACTTCTTTAAGGCTCTCGCTCTCTTCGTCGAGATTGAGCCTTTTTATTATTGCCTTTTTATATTTTCTTCCTGAACGATTTCCCCTAAGTATATCAGTCAAGTATGCTGGATGTACTCCTATATCTTTTGCTAACTCTTTTTGTGTCATATCCAGTTCTATAAGTCTTTTTTTAACCTTTACTCCAAATAGAGTAAGCTCTCTTCGTTTGCTCATCTTACTGTCCCCCTTTAAAATCAATTTTGCGAATTTTTGTTATGTCTAAACATCTCTTATTACTAAAATGACAGCTGGACCTTTTTCCTTAATTCTTTTATGACTGTTTTTCACTTGATACTGCTGATTTTTGTTCATCTTGAGTATGCTTACGTTCTTTCTTGATTGAAGCTCTTTTATAAGCTCTGAAGTTTTATAATCCTTAAGTCTTTTCCCAAATCCGAACATCTCTTTGTCCCCCTTGTTTGCAGAATCCATCTAATCCCTCCTAAATTGTACATTTTCATCTCCAATTCTTTTGCAATTCCCATCTTCGTACAATATAAAACCATCTTCAACTCCATGCCCACAACATGCAGATACAGCTCCCTCTATATATCCCAAGCATTGATCATAACCTTCAGCAGTTGGCATCTTCCCACACCTGGCACATGGTCTTTCATTTTTTATCGATTCTTTGGTATCGCTATACACCCACTCTGTACCATTCCATTCACAAAGATGTCCTCTAACATAGCTTTTAGCAGTCATTTAATATCCCTCTTTTTTAAAATTTAATCTGTTATAATTAAAATGACGGCAAGAGATATAAAAGTGAGCAAGAAATACACTAAAAAAATCGTTATAGATGTTCCTATCTTGGTGGAGGTAGAAACATCAGAACCTGTTCAAATTAAAAATTCAATTTCAAAGTATAGGTGTTTTAATTGCAATTCCCCTCTCAAAAGGGATGGCATTAAAAATTTTATAATTTGCCCAAACTGCAAAACCAAAAACCTCATAAAATAGGAGGAGGTGTTAACTCTTGCCGTCATTCTTACTTACTCTTCTTTAATCGTGTGGGTAATAGTCACAGTAAGTCTTGGTTGTTCACTGCTATAGTCAGGAAGTTTAATAGCACATTCTAAAGTTTCATGTTGTTTGATAGCACATCCTAAAGTAGTTGCTTCTTCATTCCCTCCAACAGTCTCATTCACTACCTCATAAAAGAGATCACATGCATCTTCATACTCCATATTATGTTCATCAGCAAATAACTTAATAGACTTAAAAACATCTTTCCTTAAGGCCGCTTTCTTAAGCACCATCTTACCCACCACCTTTCATCTCAGTTTCTATTTTGATAAAATTAGTATCAAAAGGAGGTGATGTAAATTGAATAAAGAAGAAAAATATATTGATTTTCTTGTCAATTCTAAATTAAGTAGTGCAATCTTTACTAAAATAGTTTCAAATGAAACCCTTGCTTTAGTCTTGCTCGATTTACTTATTAAAAAAGGTATTATAACAAGCGATGAATATCGAAAAGCAATAAAAGCTGCTCAAGATAGGTATATTAGAGATTTGCTTGATGGCTACATTGACAAATATGGTATCCCAGATAAAATTTCTTTTAACAGCTCTTCGCATAACAAATAAATTGATTTCCTTTGTAGACTTCGATAGTTTCATGATCTAAAGGTTTAATAACTACTTTGTGTCCAATATAAGGTATTAATTTTGCATCAAAGAAATATTTAGCTTTGTATGTTATTCCAATTGTAGTAACTACTTTTGTCACCAATTCACCACCTTTCTCTATAAACTTTTCAAAGTTCATCTCTTTAGGTGAAGCAGGACACCTATTTTCAGAAATGATATGTATAGATAATTCCTCTGGAGGGAATTATCTGAAGAGAGTTTATATATTTGCTGAATTTTTCTTATGAAATGTGATAAACTTTACTTATAATGCTTTATTTATTAATCATTCTATAAATAGTATATACCGTTTTTCATAATTTTACAAGAAAAAATTTAGTTATTTTTTAAATTTTTTTCGAATAAATTTTGGATATTCATAATACAAATATATAAATACTTTTGAAAGGAGGTGATTGATTGGAAATAAAAGATAGGATTAAACAATTGAGAAAATCTAAAAACTTAACATTAAAAGGACTAGCTGAACAAATTAATGTCGCTTACAGTAATATTAGCGATTGGGAAAGAGGAAGAGCTAAGCCAAGTGCAGATGCCTTAATTGCACTTGCTGATTTTTTTAATGTCACAACTGACTGGCTTTTAACTGGAAAAGGAAGAGGGCCAGAAGAAAAAGAAGAAAACAGAGAAGAAAATAAAGAAGAACAAAAAAAGAAAAAACCCGACATGATTTACTCTTTTACATTTGAAGCTCCTGAATCTGGTATTTCTCCAATAGAAGAAAATATTTATGAGCTTAAAAGAGCTATTAGAGATTATTTACAGAGCATTTGTAGAGTAAGTCATGAATCGGGCCAAGATGAAAATAATATTATAAAAGAAGATAGTATTGAAAAAGAAAAAAAAGTTATCCAATTAGCCAAGAAGCTGCAAAGTTATATTGAAAATTATATCGAACAACCGCTTACATCAGAGAGAAAAAAACAGCTGATCAATACTCTTACAGATGATGAAGTCTACCTACTTATAAATTACAGAAAACTTACAGACAAACAAAAAGGGAAGATAGAAGGAATCATAGAAACCATGCTTGATTACAATAAAAAAATAATGTCGTCTACCTTCACCAGTGGAGAAGAAAGTGTCACAAATGATCCATCAATAACTGCTTAATTTTGTACTTCCGATATTCCGATTAAAAATTAATATAAAAAATACTAATTTAGTCTCAATTATAGTTATTTCAACATTTTAACATAGTTCCGTTTTCTTTATAGAATAAATTTAAAAGTTCCTTTTAAAAATTATGAAATACACTAATTAATTTTTAATTTATTTCTGTTTTTCATAAAAAGCGTTACATAGTGTAACGCTTAATTTTTCAACGTCGTAACAAATTCGTAAAACCTATGTAACTTCATGTAACATCGTAAAATTTTATCGCATCATCATACCCGAAAGCATGTCCTAAAAAAATACTTTGCAAAATATCTTGAGAAATCTAAACTTCCCACTAAATAAAACAAAAATCCCTCTATGTCTTGTAATATCTCTGTTTGTCTCGTCTTATCCCACCTCATCACCCTTCGGGTATATTTGCAGATTAATTTGAGAAATAACATTGGTAGATAAATACTATAATATGAGTTCAATAGCATTAAGTATAATTATGATTGCTGATTCAGTTGGAGTTTTAATATCAGGAGTGTATCTTATTTTTAACCCTAAGATTAGACATCAAAGAGAATTTATATATATATTTCCATTGTTTTGTGGAATAGCATTAATAGTGATAGGGAATATAATTAATTTTTACATAACAGTTATTGTAATGTTTATACAAGGTTTTGTTTCTGGATTTGGTGAAATAAGTATGATGACGATATTTCAAGCAGAAATACCAGATAAACAGAGGGGGATGGTATTTAGTTTATATTCAATGATTATGAATGCTTTAGCTCCTATTTCATTATTTATATCAGGTTTTGTAATTCAAGCAGTACCAATAAGTATAATCTTGAGCATATGCGGGGTTATACTTGTGTTGGGTTCAATTTGGATGTGTTATCAGTTTGTTTTTAAAAAGAGATGTGAGCATGATACGGGAAAAATAATGTGATAATATTATATTCGTAGATGAAATAATTAATTTTGATAGCAATTCAAAAAATCCATATATAAGGTATTATAATGATTTAGAAGGAACAGATAACATAATCTGGTATGAGGACAGTAGAAGTGTTATAGAGAAAATAAACTTGGCTAAAGAATTTAAAATAGGTGGAATTTCATTATGGAG
>NZ_JBFWFX010000033.1:0-8721 GCF_050286925.1 Caloranaerobacter longqiensis | reverse complement strand
TATTGCCAAAATTATACGATTTTATGTATATTACCATATAATTTTGGCAACTATAAAAGTGAGTTTAAAAGTTATTTATTATATCTAGTTAATTATTTCTTGTCAGATTGGAGTTTAAAGCACAAAATTATTTACAGACTCAAAAAAAATCGTGGGTTTGTCATCAACCTGAGGTTATGTCTCCTAGGAAACATAACCTTATTTTATCGAATATGCAATCTTTAATAATTCATCTTTATTACTTCCTATCAATGTATATTTTACTTCAAACATATCCCAAATTATCAGAACCCTACCTTGTGATGACTCTATAATATTATACTGTACTCCGTTTCTATTAACTTTTTTATACTCACTATTCTTAGAATTTACTTCTATTCCTTCAGAACTATTGTTTCTAATTTTCTCTTGTTGCAAACTAAACCAATTATTATTATCTGTATATTTAATCACAAGATTAATAACTCTATCTTTATATTTTGTCAAAGTAACTTCTTTAATTTCATATTCATTAGGTATATACCCTGGAGTTTTTATACTAAAGTCAGTTTCAATTTTAGCTTCTTCAAGAGTTAGTTTATATCGTCTAATTTCTGAATCTACATCTTGTTGAGATTTCAAACTCTTACTATCACTATCATTATAATTAACGTAAATATTTAATTTTTCACCTGCTAGCTTAGAAAATACTCCTAAAATTCTTGGTATTTTAGCATATCCTTCATTATTGGGGTGTAAAAGGATAAATCCAGATAAAACAAGTACAGCTAATATACCAACTATTTTCTTATTTGACTGAATTCTACTAGATTTATTTTTTTCTTTGATGTGAGTACTTATATTATTCCATACATCATCACCTTTAGGTACTTCAATATTATCTATATCTTCCTTTATACTTTCTTCTATTATTTGGTCAAATATTTCTCTTTCATTCATATAATCACCCTCTTTATATAAGTACTAGTAGCATTTAGCATAATTCTAAATACTTGAAATTACTAGGTTTTACAAAGCAATTTTTAATTACTCTGTAAAATTTTTCTATTTCAAAAAGGATTTCGCCTCGCTTTTGTCAAATATTATATTTATCAACAAATATTTAATTTTAAAGGAGGCGAACCCTTTATGAACCAACAACTTATTTTGTAATGTATTGAATTCTTTACTTCTACACATAAATCAAATTTCTACTCAAAATTGTTTGATGCTATTGATTTATCTGATTTCCCAGAATACCCATCTTCAAAATATGGTCCTAAAGGATATTCAAGACATTCCCTTTTTAAAGCCTTTGTTGTAATGAAATGTGAAAAGTTTTCTCATATTACTGAACTAATAGATTATCTTAATAATAATCTTTATATTGCTTATCTTTGTGGCTTTGATATTATGAAACCTTTACCTTCTTATTGGACCTTTGAAAGATTTATTAAAAACACAGATAACCAATTCTTTTCAAATATCATAAAAAACTTGGTTTTACATCTTAAAGATTTGGGTTTTATTAATAATTCTTTTGTTTCAGCAGATGCTACGCCAGTGTTTGCTAACACTAAATTTAATAACCTTAAATCTTTTGCTAAAAATAAATTTAATAAAGCGAATCCTCCAAAGTCCGATAAAGATTGTAAATTAGGCATTTATACTGCTAGTAATCCTCATAATGAAAAAAATTATAAATTTTATTGGGGTTATAAAAACATCATTCTCACTGACGCTATTTCAGGACTCCTTATTGCTGAAATTACTACTACAGCAGACGTTAAGGAAATGTCTATAACTGTAGATTTTCTTAAAAATACTCATAGTTGGTTTCCTTTAAATGAAACTAATTTTATTGGTGATAATGGTTTGTATTGATTTTTTTGTATTTGTGGATGTTTTTATTTTTCTATGCTCTTATTTTACTTTTTGCCTTCGGCAATTTTTTTAATTATGCACATGTCTATAAGTACTATTAATAATTTCAGTTTTTAAGATATTTTTTGCTCTATTGAGTCTTGATTTAACCGTTCCGATGCTTATTTCTAAAGCCTCACTTATTTCTCTATAAGATAACTCATTATAATAATATAACATAATCACCTGTTTATAATGAGGTTTTAATTCGTTAATTTGTTCCCTAATAAAGATTTTAAATTCTTTTTTTTGTAGAATTTCTTCAGGTAATTTAACACCTGTATTTTCTTTTATAAAAGGTATTACTTTATTAATATCGTCAATCAAAGTTTCTTTTTTTCTAGCTTTATATATTTCCTTGGCTTTATTTGCTACTATTGTACAAATCCAAGAGCCAAATTCACTTTGGTCCCTCAATGTATGAAACTTATCATAAGCTGTAATAAAGGCCTCCTGAGTTGCATCTTTTGCATCTTGCTGATTTCTTAATATGTAGAATGCAGTTTTATATACCTTTGCGTAATATTTATCGAATAATTTCTTAAATAAATCTAAATCAGTATTTTGTTCTCTTTTACCCTTAAATAAGACCATATGTGCTATCAACTCCTGTCAAACATAATACTCTAAAACTAAATATGGTTTATTATTCCTATACTTGTTGATTCTACATCCTTTTACCATTTCCTTGTATGATTTTATATTCTTTTCTATATTATTACAATCTTGATGGTGAAACTGAAGCTATTAAGGATTTATCTTTAGATGTACATAATGGAGAAATCGTAGTATTGGTAGGCCCTAGTGGTTGTGGTAAATCTACATTATTATCCATAGTAGCTGGGCTTCTTAAGGCATCTAAAGGAAAAATATTTGTTAATGGTAAGGAAGCAAAGGGTACTAGTGAAGATATAGGATAAAAATTTGTAGAAAACCTATTAGATACCTATGATTTAAGAGAATTTAAAGCCCACTATCCAAGACAGCTTTCAGGAGGAATGAGACAAAGGGCAGCTCTTATAAGAACTCTAGCTTTAAAGCCTGAAATTCTACTACTAGATGAATCCTTTTCTGCCCTAGACTATCAAACTATACTGACAATCGCTGATGATGGAATTTCTAATTTTATCATAAGTTTAATTAAAAAGATGTAGCCTTAGAAGAAGTTAATAAGTGGTATAATAAAGAACTTGAAAGCTGTTACAGTGTTATCTTTATAGATGCATTAAGTGTGAAAATAAGACGAGATACAGTAGCTAATGACTCTGTGTATGCCATTCCTGGTATAGATGAAAGTGGCTATAGAGAAATATTAGATTTTGTAATTGGAACAACAGTGTTGATACACTCCTTACATTCTATAATTATCCTACCTCTATAGAAAATGTATTATACTACTAACTGGATAGAAAGAGCAAATAAAAAGCTTAAAAGACGCCTTAAAACTAAATATAGTTTGCTTACTATAGATGCAGCTGAAAAAATATTATATCTGCAAGTAATCAATTACAATGAAAAGTGGTCACAAAGGAAAATGCATGGTTTTACTGCAGCTTATAATGATCTTATGGATATATGTGAAGAAACATATAATCTCTAAAATCTATTTACACAAAATTACTTGCACTATCTTTTAAATTTCACTAACTTAAAAAGCCTTATAACAAAATAAATATTACCTATTAAAAATATAGTAGCAGAAATTATAAAATTATAATGCACTAATATTTCAAAAACAAATAGTAAGAAACAGAGCCCATCAAAAATTAGTTGATTTGATAGATATTTCTGATATCCATCTCGATTTTCTATTTCAAATAAAGGTAGAACTTTTATATCATCTTTATTTTTCTTTCTAAAATCAAATCCTTTATATATTAGGTATAATGATGCTATAAATATAAAAAATAGTCTAAAACCCATAAATATTGAAACCTCCTATTGTACAATAGCAATCGAGTAGGAGGTAGATGATTAATTCATCTACCGACCTCTCACACCACCGTACGTACCGTTGGGTATACGACGGTTCATTAGGTTAAGCTCAATTTCTTATACTGCATAGAAAGTGATTTGAGACCTTGATTTAACCAATATTGGTTATTCAAGGTCTTACTTAATATAGGACTATTAGATATACGCCAGTAGCCCTTTCGGGTATTAGCATATTGTCATGCCTTTCCTAATCTTTTGAGGTTCTTAAACCTCGTTTTAACCTTCTTCCATTGTTTCCAAAGACATGCTCTTAATCTTCTCCTAGTCCATTGGTCTATCCTCTTTAATTTCGCTTTCATGTCTGCTATTTTGAAATAGTTTACCCAACCGACTATTAGAAAGTTTAGTCTTTCTATTCTTGTCTCCATGCTTATTCCTATATTTCTATTAGTAATTTTCCTTATTTTGTCTTTCAGTCTTTTTATACTTTTCTCATGAGGTCTTATCCTTATTTCGTTCTTCTTAAGATAAAAGGAAAACCCTAGAAACTTCCTTCTCCATGGTCTATCGACCGCACTCTTTTCTTTATTAACCTTTAGTTTTAACCTTTTCTCTAGGAATTTTCTTTCCCTTTTTTGGTTAATTTTATTTTACCACTAACAAAGGGTTTCCCCCAGTATTTATAAAAATATATATTATATAACCCAAAACCAAAGGTTCTGTAAAGTAGATATGAAAAAATAACTAAATGAATCAAAAAATATCTAAAAGTTTCTTAAAAATGAGATAGCATCTATATAAAAACAAAATAAAAACAAAAGAGTTTAAGAAAGAAAAGAAATTTAGGCATGACAAATAAGCCTCCATACTAATGCAGGCTAAAAAATTTATAGAATTTTTGCTTAAGATTAGGCAGCTATAAGCCAGTTTTTGCGATCTTTATCGCTATAAGCAGCACAGGCTGCAATAGCAGGAGTCTTATTATCTAAGGAAGAATGAATCCTTACAAAGTATTTGTAATTATGATGAATAAAAGTACCTTTACCACATTTAGGGCATCTAGGATAACCTTTAAGTTTTCTAGGTTTAGCATCAGGCACAAATTGTCTTTTACAAATTTTACATTGATATTTTTGATAACCGTTTTTATCTTTACCGAATCTATATAATTCATTACTAAAACATCTAGGACATATTATATTTTTATTAATAATTTTGCTCATTTTTCTCGTCTCTTTTCTGGGTGGTATTTGTTGTTGTTTAAATATATTGTAATTCCAGAAAGGGGCGAGAATCAACTTTCATATAACTTAACAGAACTATAAAAATTATTGGGAGGTCTTTCACAGATGAATCAAATACAAAATCAAAACCAGGCTCAGCAACAATTACAGTAAAAAAAGACTTCCCTGCAGAACCACAAAGAAAGCACCCGTATAAATCGGTTACTTTAATGTTGTAAGAGGTAAAATAGATGAAATTCGGCAACCAAAAACGGATAGTTCAACAAGCTCTAATTAAGGGGTTCTATGTTTAAGGTTTTCTCTAATAAAACATTGTTATTTGAATGATCGTAAATCTTTAATTGAAATTCTAAATCAGGATCAACGATTTTCAATAAATCTTCTTTTGACACAGGCTCATTTCTTGAAATTAAGTTTGAAAAATTTGTTGTAAAATATGCTTTGCCATTTTTCGTACTCTTTAATACAGGTATATCTCCTATAGCGCTTGAGAAACCAGAAAAATAATGTATCTCCTCTGGATACTTTAATTCTATTAATAATTTGCTCTTGATTTCTTCTCTAAAAATATCCTTGCATTCAACTGGAAGTACAAATTCTAAATCATATATAGCACCATATAAATGGTCTTGTTCCTGAGAAGCAGTACTATATTCTGATATATAAATTTTTGCATTAAAAGAAGTAATTTCTAATCCCTTCTTAAGGCATTCGTTAATATCCTTTGAAATGTTTAATTTACTTTCGGTTGTGCAAGCAGTTAGCGAAATAATGATGATTAAAAACAAAATAACCTTTCTCATGATATCCTCCCTTATAAAAACCTAGATAGTATGCTTATAACATACCATCTGGAATATTTTTTTAATAAGTAAAATCTTTGCTATATTCTACTGTGATTGGTTTTTTTACATTACTTACCGTTACTGTACCTGCATAGTAAGTTTCATAATGATCGAAAGCACCACCATTATATACTTTATATACATCCCATTTATCAACTACTACAGTATATTTATCATAATCTTTCGCTGTATAATAGCCTCTAGCATTATATGGGCTCCCCTCTGGTGGACCACTAAAAGTGTCAGTACGTTCATATGTTAAACTGATACTCCCAGATGCTGTTGCCCCAAGAGAAAGGTTTACAATTTTTTTAATTTCTGCACTAACACTACCTGAGTATTGCACTGTTCCCGAACCAGTAAAACCTATAGTTCTTGTTTGTGTCGAACCTCTAGGAACATCGAACTGATGTTGTACATTTTCGACAGGTCCAACACGATAAGAAACTTTAGTAGTTGAACGTTCTGTATAATAACTATGATCATATTCTTCATATATTACACCCATCGGTTCTACGGCTTCATTTTTAGGATTGCTCTGTAATGCTCTTGTTTTTCCTTTTAAACTTTTGTCAACAAAATGAAAAACAGCATCAGGATTATTTTCTACTTCATGAACCTTGAAAACAGTATAATTCTCTTCTATACTTTCTGCATTTACATATCCTGTAAAAAGCAAGCTGCCTAGAATACTTAATACAGTTAATACACTTACTATACCTAAAATACCAACTTTAAATTTTCTCATTTTTACACTCACTCTCCTTAAATCGTAGTGTCAAAAGATTAGAATAATTTTGTCTCCTTACTCTTGAGTTTCACACACATTCACAGAAGTAGCCTATTAGTTAGTAGGCTTTTTTCATTTGGTGCTCTTGGATATAACATATCTTCACCTCCTCATATCTTCATTTTAGGTCTCTCATAAATTAAGAGTAAGATTTATACTTTTTTGTTCCAAAATTTTCATGTATTTTTTAAAAACCATGTAAACTTTTTGGAACATTTTCTGAATTAATCTGATCTTAATACTGAAGAAAAATTTATAGGAGGGATTTTATGAAAAAAATATTATTATCTGTACTTATTCTAGTGTTTTGTATTTCAGTAATTCCAGCAAAATCATATGCACAAGAATTTAAAGACACTGATTTAGAGGTTAAAGCCACAATAGACGGATATGGTACTAGTGAAGATGTAACCCAAATTGATAACTCTACTAATTATATTTTTGAAATTAATTCTACTGACTTAAACTATATTGATATAGCAAGATGTTCTATACATGACCTAGGTGAAGGTGCCTTATACATTAAAGCTAGTACAATGGCTACTACATCAGTAGATATATTAACCCTTAATGTATACTTAGAAAAATGGAATGGTTCAAGTTGGGAAACTATATCAACTTGGAGTAAAAGTGCTTATCTTACAGATGAAATCTATTTTGATACTGTTTACATTGGAGCTGAAATAGGAGAAAAATATAGAGTAAAAACTATACATAGTGTAAATATTAACGACAACGAGGAAACTACTACAACTAAAACATCATATATAATAACAGAACAATAATCGAGTAGGAGGTAGATGATTAATTCATCTACCGACCTCTCACACCACCGTACGTACCGTCCAGTATACGGCAGTTCATTAGGTTAAGCTCAATTTCTTATACTGCATAGAAAGTGTTTTGAGACCTTGATTTAACCAATACTGGTTATTCAAGGTCTTATTTAATATAGGACTATTGGATATACGCCAGTAGCCCTTTCGGGTATTAGCATATTGCCATGCCTTATACTTTGGAATCCCTAATCTTTTGAGGTTCTTAAACCTCGTTTTCACCTTCTTCCATTGTTTTCAAAGACATGCTCTTAATCTTCTCCTAGTCCATTGGTCTATCTCCTTTCATATCTGCTATTTTGAAATAGTTTACCCAACCGACTATTAGAAAGTTTAGTCTTTCTATTCTTGCCTCCATGCTTATTCCTGTATTTCTATTTGTGATTTTCCTTTTCTATCTTTTAATCTCTTTATGCTTTTCTCACGGGGTCTTATTTTTATCTCACTCTCTTTATAATAAAAGGAAAATCCTAAAAATTTCCTTCTCCATGGTCTATCGACTGCACTCTTTTCTTTATTAAACTTTAGTTTTAACCTTTTCTCTAGGATTTTTGTTATACTTTCCATGACCCTTTTCCCTGCTCTTTGGCTTTTGACATAAATGTTGCAGTCATCGGCATACCTACAGAACTTATGCCCTCTTGCTTCGAGTTCTTTATCTAATACATCTAGAAGGATATTACTGAGTAGTGGACTAATAGGTCCTCCTTGCGGAGTTCCTTCTTCTGTTTTTGTGTATAATCCTCCTATCATCACTCCTGACTCTAGATATTTACGTATCAGTCTTAATACTCTTTTATCTTTAATTTTCTTCGCTAAAATTGACATGAGAATATCATGATTGACTCTATCAAAGAATTTTTCAAGGTCTATATCCACTACCCATGCGTATCCTTCATTTATATATTCTTTCGCCTTCTTTACTGCCATATGAGCATTTCTGCCAGGTCTGAATCCATAACTATTTTCTGAAAATTCTTTGTCGTAGACTTTTATTAATATTTGTGCTATTGCTTGTTGTATAAACTTATCTACTACCGTAGGTATTCCTAAAAGTCTAACTCCTCCGTTTGGCTTTGGAATTTCCACTCTCCTAACTGGTTGAGGCTTATATTTCTCCATAGCTATTTCTTCTATTAAGGTTTTACCATGTTGTTTTAGGAAAGGTA
>NZ_JBFWFX010000032.1:0-8846 GCF_050286925.1 Caloranaerobacter longqiensis | reverse complement strand
TATATATGCCTTGCCGGCAAACTAGTAAACAAAAGGCTTAGCCAACTTCAATAGGCTACCATACCTGCTTCTCCATGTAAATTCTACTGGAATTAAAATAATAACACTTTTCCTTGAGGTGGGGGAATTTTCGATTAATATAAACAACGCTTATTTACTGTATTTACTGAAGAATCTTTATTTGTTTTTTATATATAAAATTAATGTATAGTAATAAATAACAGATATACAAGTCTATTAGAAATTACTTTTTGTAGAGAGTAGTTAATGTGTTTTAAAATTAAGGGTGTGTCTTATAAGTACATTGTAAGAAATAATATAGGATTAGTGAAAGATGAGATAGCAGAGGAACTTTAAAAACTAATATCAAATTAGAAAATAGGGAATTTACTCTGAAATTCTTTCAATTATCACTGAAATATTTGTTAAATATTGTAATATTTCATATAATTAGATTGAAGAAACATTAGTAACAAAATTGTAGAGTTTTATTGAGCAAATTAGATTTAGAAAATGATCAGATGATAAATATAAAAAGGGGGTAGCCATTTGAATATTGCAGTTGAAAAATTTAAATTTACTAAGAAAATAAAGCCTATGAATTTTTTTGAATATGAGGTTTTAGGGAAAGGCGATATTTCTAATGTATATAAAATAGTAGGCAAAGCGAGATATGCTTTGACTTCACAGAATAGATTTAAACCTGTATTTTCAAAAGAAAATAAATTGTATTCTTTAGAGAAATTAGAAATTCCAGAATTGGATTACTGTTTTATTGAGCCTAGAGGTTTCAAAAAACTTTCCATTGATACAAATAGTTCAATTTACAGTGATTATTTGGTATATATAATCAACTGTTATCTAAAGAAAAAAGGATATAAAGTAAAGTACAATAAACAGATACTTAATGATAATATTCTAGATAGAAATGGAAAATATGTACAATATAGAAGTTCTAAGGGTATAGAGGTTAAGAGATGTTTTGAAATAAATCCTTATATTTCAAATGATGGACAAGTTTTTTTAGGATGTAATGTAAAATCAATTTTTAATCACAAGAAAAATATCTATGAGATGATGGAAAGTGGAGAAAATATTATAGGCTTACGAGTAAAGTATAATTGGTCTAATATAAACAGTAGTGGTGAGATTGTAGAGATTTTAGATAAAAATATTAATGACAAACTTGAAACTTGTATGGGACAATCACTTATAGAATACTTCTTAAATAATAATCAGGAATATAGAGTGAAAAATTTTACCGAAAAAGATAAAAAGGCTAAAGTTGTAAGAGTAAAGATGGGAAAAAAAATACTGGATTTTATACCTCATTCACTACAGCCGATTGTTGATAGAGAATATGTAAAGAAAGTTGATCCAGATTTTTCTGTAAAGGTAGATAGTATATTTAAAATGGAAATGAATTACAGATTTAAAGTAATAAAACAGTTTCTGAATGATATTGGAATAATAAAAGAATTAGAAAATGGGTATTTTGACTTTAACACATGTAATCAGTTAGACTGTCTCGGATTTAAGTGCATATACATTGATGCTCCAGTTTTAAAAGGGAAAACAAAACTTCAAAAGAAAGTACAGGTTTTTAATAAAGGCTATTATAAAACAGTAGATAAAGAAGTGAAAGTAGGAATAATGTTTCCTGAGGGAACAGAAAACGATGTTAAGACTGCTATACGGAGAATTTGGGATTTTAATACCATCGGAAAGATAAAGAATAATGCAGGAAAAGAATATACAGTAGCATCCAAGGGCTTGATTAATCTGCGATTCAATCGTAACGTGTGGTGTTCTTACCCATTAGGGAGTATTACAGAATATAAAAGAATCGCAAATGATTTAAAAAATAAAGGAGACTTAGATATAATATTAGCAGTTATACCTGACAGCAGTGATGATCCAGATAATCCTTATTCTCCATTTAAACGAGTATTAGCAGAGTTACAATTGCCATCGCAGATGATGACATTAGACAGTGTAAAAGTCATAAATGACTTTGATAACATAGAAAATATATATAAATATAAGGGCTTATACTATATTCATAATATCTCTTTAGGTATATTGGGTAAAGTTGGAGGAATTCCTTGGGTTATTGATAATCCACAATCACCAGTTGATTGCTATGTAGGACTTGATGTAGGGAACCCAACTAAAGGTATAAGATATCCATCTTGTTCAATTGTTTTTGATAGAGATGGTACATTAATCAATTATTATAGACCTAAGATACCACAAACTGGAGAAATTATTGTAACAGATATATTACAAGAAATTTTTGATAAAGTTTTACTTTCATATTATGAAAAACATAATAGTTATCCTAAGAAGATCATGATACATAGAGATGGATTTGCAAGAGAAAGTTTAGATTGGTATAAGAACTACTTTAGAGAACATAACATTGAGTTTGATATTGTTGAGATTAGAAAACATGGGGCAATAAAATTTGGAGAAATAGATAAAGATTTTATCTATAATCCAAAGCCCGGAACTTATATAACCAATGGACAAGTTGCTTATCTGATTTCTTCTGAAATTAGACCATTAAAAGGAGATTCAAAAACAAAAATTGGGTTTGGTTCTCCTATGCCTTTACAAATTGAAAGAGTTTATGGGAGTACAGATTTACATGAAATTGTCAAGCAGGTATATTATTTATCCGAACTACATATAGGTTCTACAAAGAGTACTAGATTACCTATAACAACAGGATATGCAGATAAGGTTTCTAAAAATATTGATACAATTCCTAGTGGTTGTGTAGATAATAAATTGTTTTTCTTATAAACAGATTTAATATATGTAAAACAACAGTTTTTAAAATTATTTTTTACTTATTATGATTTATATATAAAAACTTATTATCACTTTTATAGTGTACCATAATATGTAGTGCAACAATAGACTTTATTAAGAAACTTTTATCAATGCGATAAAAGTTTCTTTTCTGTAAATCTTTAGAACATAGAGCAGGTTAAGCATATAAAAAATTACTAAAATGGAGTATAAACTAGATTAAGATGGGCTATACAAAATCATCTGAAAGAGAAATAGAAAGGGATATGAGCCACATTATATATGAGGGCGTTTTTAATTCTAAGAGGGGATTATTACTTATTATGGCATAGATCTATTAATATTAAGTTTGAGGAAATTCGAAGCAGATATTCAAAGATTATTAACAATAAATAATGTATCAGAGATATTAGTGTTAATTGATGACTTTGATAGAGTAGATGAAGATGTAGTTTATTCAATATTAACTTTTATTAAGGAAATAGCCAATTTTAAGGGGGTTTTGGTAATATTTTTAATGGACTATAAAAGAATTAAAAACAAAAAAATAACTTATAGATTATTTAGAAAAATTTATTAATAAGAGATTTGACCTTAAAAAAATTAGTACAAATGAAATATTAAATTATTATATTAAAAATGATTTCAATTTTGAATATGAATTTAAACAAGATTTAATAAAACAACAGATAGGGATATTCAAAAAGCATATAATAGATTATTTTGAAAAAATAAAAGTTAAATTTGATAATTTAGTTAAGAAAATAGAAAAAGATATTCAAGACAAAAATAATGAGATAATTGATAAAAAAGAAAAGATTCTAATTTTAATATAGAGAAAATTCAAAAATATATTGACAATAAAACAGAACAACTTGAGTTACTGAAAAAAAGAATTGATGTTTTTAATAATGCAACTAAAAATCCAAGAAGAATAAAAAGATTATTTAGAGAAATTGAAGATGTTTTGATATACTTAGATGATAAGTACATTAATGATGAAAATAAATATTTAAATAAATATTTTGAGATAATTAATTTAAATAAAATTATTTTTTATATGTGTTTAATTAAAGTTTTTTTTGAAGAAGAATATGATTTAATTTTAGATAGAGAAGATATTAGTAATTATTTGAATAGTGTTAATGAAAATGCTATAGAAAGAGAAGAATTAGATTCATTGTTAGTTGAAAAAATATTAGAAGATGTTTATGATAAAAATAAGATATTAATAAATGAAGAAGATAGAATTAAAAGAGATATGATTACAAAGTTTATTAATAATAATTTTATTAATAATTCTATGGATGAAGAAATTGCAGGTGAGATTGAAACAACTGACAAAAAATACATCAAAATCATAGATTCAACGGATAAAATAAAATTTGAGAATGATTATATTAAACATATTGAGTTGTTACTACATGCTATTATGTCTTATAGATGGCAAGATGGAGAGTCAATCATAGAAGAAAGATTCAAAAGAGTAATTGGATATATATTTGAATTAGAAGAAGAAGGTGAGTTAAAAATTTACGAAATTATTAACTTTATTAAATGGAAAAATTATTAGATTAGAACTGTTAAATAATAATACTTTACTATTAGAAAAAATAGCATATTTATTAGAAACAAAAGGAATGGTCTATGAAACAGAAGACATGAAAAGAGTAAATAAAAAAGTAATTGATAATCTTGAATTTCATCTTAAATATCAAAATAAAGATATTATTGCTTTGATATTAAGCCTTAGTAAGTTGAAAGAAAATGATTATACTTATGAAAGTATAAAAGCAAGTATTGAAAAATTTAACAGATTAAAAGATATAAATGATTTAGCCATTAAAATATTAAATATAAAGGGAAATACGAATAAAGCAAGTGATGTAGAAGAACTTAAATTTTGGGTTGAAAAGTGTTTGGATAATATAGAAGGAATTGCAAATAATAAAAGTTATATAGATTTACAATATTTAAAAAAGAAGATAGATATTTTTATTAATAATCTGGAGAATATTAGAAAAATAAGAAGATTTATTGACGAAAGTAAAGTTAATATTAATTATAAGTATAAGACATTAAGTGGGAATGAAACATTAGCAGAATTAGAAGATAAAATTATAGAAATGGAAAATTATTTATTTAAAGAGAATGGGGAATTACACTACAGTATATATAATTATTTTAGATCGCTAATTGTTACAATAAGGCATATCTCAACGATGACAAAATTAAGTGAGGAATTGATTGAAAAAATAGATAAAATATATAAAAAACTAGATAATAATTATGAAGAAAAACTATTTGATAAAATGGGATGGCTTTATTGTGGATTTGTAATGACAGAAATAATTAATAATTATGAAAAAGCAAATTGATTAATAATATAAGACAAAAATCTTATTTATACATAGTATAAATAATTATAAAAGGAATATCTTTTAAAGGATATTCCTTTTATAATTATAACTTTTCTACAGCCTTTTCTTTATCTTCATCAGATGGAACTGCGTAAACTTGAGAAATCAATTGAGTTCCTGAATGACCAACCAAGTCTGCAATAACAGTTAGAGGAACTCCTTCATCAATCATTTTTTAATAGCATAGTGTCTTAGTTGATGAGGAGAAATATGAATACCTAATCTTTTGCTATATTTATCCATAATTTTCCAAATACCTGATCTACTATAAGGTTTTTTTCTTTCAGATAACAGAAGGTTATCGTAATCAGTTTTAATCTTACACCTTATTCTTAAATATTCTTGTATAGCATTTTTGCAATCTGGGTTTATTGGAACTTTTCTATACTTGCCATGTTTACCATAAATTAATATATAAGAACTTCTTTCACGAAGTACTATATTATCAATTTTTAAAGAAATTACTTCACTAACTCTAAGAGCATGTCTTAATAGTTCAATTATCAAAATATGATGCTTATAACCATTCCTGTAAATTTCCCTTCTTAGTTTACGAAATGTTTTTTCATCTATCCATTTAGGCTGTTTAGGGCTTTGGATTTTAATCTTCTTTAGATTTTTAGATACATATTCTTTTATATAATTATAAGAATAGAGGAAAGAAAAATAGTTTTTAAGACTCATAATTTTTAAATTTACTGTACTTGCTTTTGCGTTTTTTACATTGATTAGGTACGATTTAAAATCTCGTATGTCTATTGTTGTAGCAATTTCTGGATCAAATGGGTCTGAATTTGAATCATTGAACCATTCTATGAAACTAATAATGTTATCTATATAAGTATTTATAGTTAATTCTGTTTTATCTAGATTTTCTAAATATGCTTTAAACTCATTTAAATAATAACAATCCTTATTCATATATAAATCCCTTTTTTTCATCTTTAACGTACCTCCAAAATATTTTTTAGAAGTATATAGATTTTAGAAATTTATTTTCAAGTAAAATTTAGTTTTTGTATATAAAAATTATTAAAATTGAGGGCTAAAAAGTTTTGTTTCTAATTTTTTTGCGTTAATTTACAATGTAAAAATTCAACAATAAGCAAATCGCTACTTTCGACATGAAGTGAATTTTTAATAAAACATGAAATTGGAAAAAGAATTGTAGTTATGTTGAAAAGTTATGTTTAAAAGGAAAATTGATAAAAAAATACTATATAATTTATCTAAGTTAAGGAGATTTTTGAAATTTTTTATACAAGATCAAGCAAATGATTGATATGAATGATGATATATAGAAAGTAATAGCAAAAGAGTGTAAAAAAAGGCTATAGGATGGCTTTTATTTTTGGAAGTTTTAATATGAAATTAATATATTTACTAAATGATTACTTTTGTATAAATAGATGTTTTGGCAAAAGCAATATTTTAAAAAATTTTTGATTAGGTAAAAAAAGGAAAAAGAATAAGAATGTCAAATATAACTATTATAATAACGATTAAGTTGTTTAAGTAAATAACAAGTTAGGGTAGCAATAATAAAATGGAAATTAAGTTTATTATGGAAAAAGATAGATTAATAACTGGATGCTATTTTATTTAAAGAATTAGTTTAGGGAATTTAATATAAAATCTATTTCATTTATTGGAGATAAAAGAGGTGGATTCACTATATGTATAAAAGGATAAATCTTGAAAAATATAAAATACCAATTGATTACAAACGATTAAACAATTCTTGTGTATTTGATCCAATAAGGAAAAAATTAATTATAGCCACACCAGAAGAAATTGTGAGACAAAAGATTATTAAGTTTTTGATAAATGAGATGGATGTACCTGAAGATATGATCGGAGTAGAGATACCTATGAAGTATTTTAAAAATAGAGCAAGGGGTAGAGCAGATATTATTGTTTATGGTAGAGATGATAAAAATTATTTTGTACCGGTTATGATAGTTGAATGCAAGGCTCCAGATGTACCGTTAACAGATAAAGTTTTAAGTCAAGTTATGAAGTATGATGAAATAATTTTAGCGGATACGATAATGGTTACAAATGGTAATGAACTAGTCATTCAGAGTTATAATTATGATAAAAAAGATTATTTTTACTTAAAAGAGTTTCCTAATTATAGGGATTTAATAAATAAAAAGAATTTAGTATATGATTGCGAAAAAGTTGAATTAAAAAGACCTAAGTTTTCAGAAATAACTGATCCAGAAATAATTGATGCGTATCTTGAATTGGGGCTTATTGGAGAAGATACTCCAAAAGAATTATATAAATTTATTATTAATTTGAATGGTTTATTTATAAATACGAATGAGAAGTTGAATGTAAAAATCATCAAGGATAATAAGATAAAGATATTAAAAGATGGAGGATTAAGATATACAACTTTTGGGAATGCAGCGGGAGGAAATTGGTCTGGTCTTTATCGCTATTTTATTATAGAAGATGATAAAAAGAATAATCAAATAATAAGTATTGGTGTTTTTGGCACGATGAAGTGCGAAAATGATCCTGTATTTGGCAACAGAAAAGGTACAACATCATTAACTGTTGCAGTTGATGCTTATAATATGAGTCATATTTCACTTCATTTAAATATTGATAAATATTGTACAAAGACTAGTGAAAAAGATTATACTATTTGGCATGATGGAAGATTGACTATTGGTAATATTGGTTCGGCTAAAAATAAAGAAGTGATTGAATATGTAAAGAATAAGTATCCAGAACTAGTGATTGATGACAAAATATATCTTGGAAGTCTTGATAATAGTAAAGAAATTAATTTTGAACAGGAGAACACAATTGATTTTTTGGTAAGATTGATAAAATATGCACTAATTAGAGATGAATTTAGAAGATATATGAAAAAAAGGAAAGGGTGATTAATTTGGATGATAGAATTGAAATAATAGATAATTACCAACAAATTGTCAAGAATGCTGTAACTTTTAATGATGCACTTAAAAAGAACATAGATGAAATTATAAATTTATTAAGTAATTTTAGGCAATGGTATTATATTGAAGAAGTAGATGACTTTGCTCCGAGTAAATTTATAGGATATAAAAATATGATAGCAGAAAAGTATATTAATAATCATACTAAAACTATGGATGGTAGAGAAACTGAATTAGTATTAAAAAATATTTTACTAAATTGGAGTATAATTCTTGCAAAGATATTGAATTAAGATTTAAACTTTCTGACAAGATAGAAAAGTGTTAAGGGACAAATTCTTTTGCAAAAACCCCGTAGGGGAGAGATAGAAAAAGTTAATCTGGGAAATGGTGAGATTTACAGGGATATATAGGTTTTTGCTGGGATGTAAATAAAAAATCAAGGGACACATTCTTTTGCAAAAACAAACTGTAAGATAGAGATTTTTTATTCAGATGTTGGCAAGTAAAGCAGCAATCGTTACTTTAGTAATGAGTAGTAACGATTGCCTTTAAAAGCTGAAATTATGCACATTACAAGTCATTTTTATTTAATAAAATTTTATTATAAAAAGTTTATTAAATCAAGTTTTAAGCGGACATTTTTAGAAGTTAAGCGGACATAGGTTTAAAACCAGCAATATCAATATAT
>NZ_JBFWFX010000031.1:0-13266 GCF_050286925.1 Caloranaerobacter longqiensis | reverse complement strand
TAATTGGATTACCTTTGCAGTAAGTGTATAGGTTTAGGCTAAGGGGGTTTTTTATGTCTCCTTTGTAGGTATCTTCTGTGATAAATCTTGCTATATATGGGTCATAATATCTTGACTTTAGGTAATATAGCCCTGTTTCTTCGTCGTAGTATTCTCCTGCATATCTGTATGGGTTGGTTATACTTCCTTCTTTTACTTCTTTTTCTTTTCCATATATGTCATAGTCGTAGGTGTTTATTATTTCTCCGTTTGGCAGTATCAGGTTTACTACGTTTTGATACCTGTTGTATATATAATACGCTGTCTCTTCTACTTTTTCTTGCTTTTCCGTTATGTTTTTCCCTATTATGTATGTTGTATGTGTTTCTTTTTTTGTTTCATTTATAAAAACTAAAACAAAAAAATAAGATATTGCATGAGTTAAAAGCAATAGAAAAGGCTACTATTCGCCAATTGGTAAAAGTAACAGGTGTGAATAAGTTTATTGTAGTAAAAGCATAGCAGACAATAAACCTGTCCCATTGTCTTATGCTGCCATAGAATGATACAGACTTTCCCCAGATAAACCTACCTGCATGAGCATAAACTCTTCCGTCTAAACTTATGAAGATATCCAGCTTTTGGGCTTTCCCACTTCTTGCAAGGTTACCCTCTTCATAAGCCAACACCGGTTCACTTTCACTATGTTCCATGCTCCCCCTTCAACTTCCTTCAGACATTTTTGTTGCCAGAAATACCATTGGGTTATCTTCTCGCTGGATTGGTGACAAGGCTTCTTTCAGCCTATTGGCTCAGCAGACATGCTGGGCGTACAAGAAACCAAGGGGTCTGTCCCCTTGGTTTTAAAAAATTGTTCAAAACTAGCATTCAAAATCCCTTTCATTATGTTTCTGTTAGAATTAATAGCAGTCTATACTTAACCATCAGCAATTCACTATAAAATTTTAATTATACAATCAATTTTCAACTACTTAGAACAGAAAAGGATGATGAAAAGACTGAATTATCTCTCCATTATTTTGTTGGATTATTGCTTTAAAGTAAAATTAAATAAATTTGTGTAATAAAACTACAAATCGATATTCATATGTTTTTTAAATCTATTCATCCATTCCAAATCTGCTTTATACTTGTTATGGTTGTATTTCCACATTTCCTTAAAATTTTTTATGTCTTCTTCCCATTCTGAATACATATTTTTAAATTTACTCATAAATTGAATAATCCCTCCAACAACAGCATGTTCTTCATGCGAAACTAGTATTCCCCATTCTCCTTTACTTGAATAAATTGCATTCTCTAGGTATAGCGGTAATTGTAAATACTCACTATAATTTAATCTATTGTTACAAACCCAAAATTTCTTTTCTTCGGTCTCCGTAACAGTAATTACAATTTCTTGATTCTCCATTGATTCTAAAGTATCAATCAATGCACTAAATTGTTTCTTTGTTAAGTAATATCCTTCTGTAGGACAAAGTATCATTCGATTTTCCATCTTTTCTTGAAACATTTCTCCAAAAGGGTCTTTGCTTTGAAAAATCCCATTAAACACTTGCTCAAGTTTAGCTATTTCACTTTTTTTTACGATTTTTTTCAACTTATCACTCCCCAATAAACTTGATCTTTCTTAATCCTTTTATTCCATTTACATCTATTATTGGAGGTCCTGATTTTGACACCGCACGATATGTGAAAATTATTCCATTTGCATCTTTTCCAACAAATACTCCAGATTTTACTTCTTTTAGAGTATTAACATCTATCTGTTTTATAAAAAATTCGTATGCATCATCAGCTGTACCCTTAACTATTCGTATTCCACTATTTTGTGCTTTTGTACCAATAGTTCTTAAATTCTCAGGAGATAATTTGCTAAATACACCTTTTACCTTCCCCTTAGCAAACAACTGTAAATCAATATTAAACAACCTTTTAGAAGTTTTTCCTATATCGTCTAATCCATTCTTAACAAATTTTACTGCGTCATCTCCAATTTTCCCTATTCCCGTTCCTCCTGGTATTAACATCCCTGCTGTGTCTAATACCGCTGCTAAACAGTCTTTTTCTGCTAAGTCCATTGCTATGAATTGCATGTCCATTTGTGTGTCCGGTGATGATGCTATTGCCGTAGCCCACATCATTAATAACACTATTAGTAGATTATGTCCATCTGGATCTGTATATTTAATCGGATTACCTTTGCAGTAGGTGTATAGGTTTAGGCTAATTTAACAATAGGTAAAGTGTTCATCTAACACTTCACCCATTGCTAAATCTTACCTTTAAGATACCTTAACTTTTAAAAAATCAAATCCTGTCATACCATATTTCTTTACTGTATCTACAAATCTTTCTGATACATATATAGGAATATCTTCTTCTTTTAATCTAAAAATATCTAATCCTTTTATCAGTTCCGCTTTTAACGCATATTTTACAACTAAAATATACTTTCTATTTTCATCTATTTCAAATACATCATATACTGAATTATCTAAATCTAACGCTTCTACTAAATTGCATACATTTACTACAAAATAATTGCCTAGTTTCTCATTAGTTTTAATATTCACAATATTAATTGGCAGATACTGTATTCCTTCTATTTTTTCTTCCTGAAGTATGTTTTTAAATCTCTCTGATATAACAAACCATCCTAAATCATTTCCTAGATAATCTGTTTTTCTACTCCCTTCCTCAGGATTATAATAGAACGTTATCTCTGGCCAATTCTCTATTTTCTTCCCTTTTTCTACATCATATCTATCAATACCTTTTAAATCATCTGATTCAGCACAAATAGCATCAGCATCATTTTCATAATCGTACATTAATTTATAATATCTCAAGTTCATTCCTCCTCTCTATTTCCAGTAATCTTTATACTGTACCTCTACTAATCCCTCAAGGTTCAGCCACAAATCACTGAATGAGTTATCATTTTGAATTTCATCTCAATGATGTTTGCCTAAAATTTACCATGATAAACATAATCATTTTCCCCTTATATCTGTCGCATTTACTGCACAAACCTTTAAAATTTTTTAGATTTGTTTTGTTTATCAAACTCCATACAATTTTCACAACCTATATCTATAAAAATAACCATCAACTTTTTTAAATCATTTTTTTATTTCTGATATTATCCCTGTATAACACCTCAACACATCAATCAACAATTCATCCATTTCTTCTAAATGCCACTTTATTGTATTTAGTATCCTATGTATTTCAAGGTAGTTTTCTTTTATTTCTTCGATATCTTTATAATCAACTTTTTTAGTTTTTTCTAACACTTTATAATATTCCTGCCACAATTTCTTAAAATCCTCAATATTATCTTTCTGTTCATTAAATCTTTCTAACGATAAGCATTTTGTATTGCAAGCTTTATTTAACTTCTGTAATAAATTCAAAACAGTTTCTAACTCGTTTATCATTACTATACCTCCCAATTAATGATTGTCTAAATAACATTTTTACTTCCATCCTTTAATAGTCCGCCCTTCTGCTTTTAGGGTTTTATCAACATTTAAACTACCATCTAAATTCAAAACACATCTAACTACTCCTTGCCTATCTATTACTTCTAAATGATCATAATGTAATGAATCTAAGTATAAACCATACCCCTTTTTTAAATATTTATTACCTGTTTTATTTGTAACTTTATAAATTAACTGCCCATTATATCTTATTTTTGTTCTACTTAATTTATTTCTTATGGATTTTCCAAAGTCAAGTTTGAAAAATTCATCCATATTGTTAACTTTGAGAACTTTACCCGTCCCCTAAGTTGCAATCTTAAACTTGGGATTTAAAATGGTGGCAACTGTTTTACCAATTACCACCATTATATCACCCCACTATTTTTTCTGAAAGTGATGGGGCTAGATATGAAGTTTTATTTTTATCATTCCATTTATATTTATATAATAATATTCACTATGTGCGTACATCTGATTCCAGATATATATTGTATAGGGCTTACATGGGTTATGTATTACTTATTATGATTATTGGAATCGTTCGCCACTGAAACCCCGCTCAAATTGAATATGAAAGAAAAGTGATGCCAAGACATAAAGCCTTACCACCACTTTAATTAATCGTATTCTGAGTAATTATTGTTTTACTTATCTCTTGATTTCTATCTTTGGTTCATAGACAGATAGAATTTCAACAACATCATTAACCGTTATAAAAACATAATGTCTAATGTCTTCATTTTGATGTATTCCAAAATTTTCCTCGTTAAACCATTGAATATACTCTGAATTTTTTACCTGAAAAAAACTCCAATTGCTATAGAATTTATCACCATAAGTATCTCCTAGATATTTGAATTTTCTTAAAAACTCGCCCTCATCTCTATTTCTGTATGATAATACGTGGTCTTCAAAAACTACTTTAACTTGTAAACCTTCGTCATCTTCATCAGAAAACTTTAAAATAAGACCATCTATATTATCGATTAAACTATCTAAAACCAGTTTTTTAGGTAATCTTAATTCTTCTTTCCATCGACTCCATATTTCGTTCATAAACTCACCTCTTTCTATTCACTATATCTGATTTTGATTTTATTCTTACCTTTCTGAATTTCAAGTGTAATTCGTCCGTCAGAACTTTTAGTCCTTACAATAACTGTCCTTCCATCTTCTAAAGCTCCGACTTTTCCAATATCAATATCTCTAACATTTCTTGGATTAAGACTATTAAAATCATCAAGGGCTTGATTAAAATCTCCCACTTTATCATATATTTTAGAACGCCCTTTTGTAGCTCTGCCCCGAGTTGCACCTTCAAGTAAATCATCAACAGTTTTACCCATCCCCTAAGTTATATCTTCTATCTGTTCCTCAATCTTTTTATACTTTAATCCCTTTATCCTCTGCTTTGTTTGATATTCTGTAAATGCACTCTCTAACTACAGGAATGTACGTTTGTCTAGCTTTCCTGTCTTTGGTAAACCATACTTTTCTTGTAGTTCTTCTACTGCTTTGGCTGTGTTCTTTCCATACCATCCATCTATCTTTAGGTCTGTTCCTAGTATTTTGTTTAGTTCTGTCTGTATTGCTGATGTTACTATGCTTTCTTGTTCTGATAGTCTGGTACTTCTACTCTTAAGTATTATATCATCTCCATCTATTACTTCTCCGTTTAATGTTGATATACTAAAAGCTGGTGGGTCTTCGTCTGTTGGTAGGTCTCCTGCTATCTGTTTTATATATTCTGCATTTTCTTTCTGTATTTCTGATGCTTTCTTTACTACATCATTATAGTAGTCTGTTTTTCTGTATGTTTGTATGTCATATATTATGTCTTCTATTTCATAGTATGTTTCTCCTGTTTTTTATTTTATCTTTAATTTTTTTCGTAATACAATAGAACCGTTTTCTTCCATCTCTTTTCTTAACGTACTTATTTAAAAACTCCTTTCTGGTTTTAATCTTGTTTGTTGTTCTTTACCAGAAAGGAGTTTTTGTTTTCATCTAAGTGAATTTTTTACACTACTTAGAATTTTTAAATTGAATAATCTTAAATTTCTCATCAGATGTAATTTTATCAACTTGAATAGCACATATTAAATTATTTTTATCTAATCCAAATGATACTCTATCATTTTTTATTACTGATACTAATCCTTGATGTGATAAAAGAATATATACTTTATCATTATTAATACAAACTTGAAAATCCTTTAATTCGTCTGTGAAAATATTTTTATTTCCATTATTATTTTCAATTTCTAAAACAGGAACACCTTCAGTTATAGGAACTTCATTAAAAATATTTTCTTCATTAACATCATATATTTCATTAATTTGTGTTAATGTTATAGAACGAATAATTCCTTTCTTTGAACCTATCCCTATCTCCATTAAGGATTTTTTAAAGTTACCTATTCTCCAGTATATTGTAGGCTCTAATGAAACATCCCACATACCGAATTCAATATTTATAGGAATGTATATATCAAACTCTACATTAATTGGAGTTATATTTAAAATCTCCTTAACTTTTAGCAAACTCACACCTCCTTCATCTAACTATAAATTACTATGGACGATATACTGCATGTTTTATTACTGGAAGCAATCCTTCTCCTCTTGGTTTACTAAATATCAATTCCCAATTACCTCTATTAATAATTTCATCATATTTTATCCCTTGTTGTACTGCTTTTAAAACAGATTCTTGAAAGCTTGATAATAAAGTTTGACTTCTTATTGGCATACCATGAGTAGTACTTCTTGTAATATACTCTACCATATGTTTTGTAGCATTAGGATGTACCCAAAATTTTTCACTACCTACTACTATCTCAAAAGACTTAGGTATTTTTGTATTTTTATACATTGGTTGAGTAATCTTAATATTATCCCATACTGTATTTGTAAGTTTACCCGTCCCCTAAGTTATAATCTTAACTTAGAGTTTTATAATGGTGATAACTATGCATTTCCAGCTACCACCATTATATCAAACTTCTTTCTGCTGTGAAAGTTTGGGAACTATATAAGAAGTCTTGTTTTTTTCTTAATCATACCATAAATGAGGTGTTTCCTTCCCACTTTAAAATTTTTAAGTATTTTATCCCTTAATTATAAAAACGTGTATTCGTGGGGTAAGTGGCTAGTCTTTAACATATGCCCTACCTTAATTTATATCAACGAGTAATTGCTCCTTTCACTCCAAAGGTCGTAATCAAGGATATTATTGTTGCGAAAAATATTTAACTTTTATGCTATTATTTTAAATTCTATAGACAGAGGGAAAACAAAGACTAGATAAAATATAAAAAGAATGAGGGTAACTGAGGATATTAAGACAAGATATGATACTAAGCAGCGTAACTTATATGATAAATTCAACATGTGCGTAGATTCAATTTTATAAATATATTGTATAGGGCTTATATGGGTTATGCTTGTCTTAGTAATGGTATTGGAATTATTCGGCACTAAGTAGTTCCACACAAAGAAAAAGCGATGGAAGAAAATAACTCCTCCACCGCAACAATCAAAATATTTTTTAAGCTTAATGACTTAAAGATTATTTTTTTCAGTCCATTCGTTGATTAATTTAAACAACTTACCTGTATCAACTTTTAACTCATTGTCTACACCACTGCTTACAAATTCAGTACTTATTATTGTATATTTCTTTGAAATCTGCAAATTACACATATTCCCTGCAACTTCTTCATATTCGCTTTTTCCAGTTACTACATTTTCAATGAAGCCTCTGAAAATAGCTTCACCGAAAGATGCCATATCTTCAAATACTAGCTCAATAAATCTAAATTCAGTAGCAAGCCTTGGGATATAAAAACCATCTTCACTGAGCTCAAAAATATATTCCATTTTCATTTTTCACCTCATATTTCTATTTTGAATAAAGTGGGAATGCAGTATCTACAAGTCCACTATCATTTAACCACATCTTTATTTTCATTCCCGCTCCTGTTTCACCAGTGTACCATCCTGCACCACTGAAATTATTTACGGTACTTCTCGCATCTTTTATTGCATCTACCACATCAACACGATTCCAACTATCTGGGAAGAATGTAGAAAACTTGGTCTCTCCATTCATTTCAATGGTTGCTTTGTAAACCCCAAACTTATCAGGAGCGCTTATATTTGATAATTTAGCTTTTGACATGATATTTGCATGATGATAACCAGATGGCAGACCTCTACCATTAATATTTCCATGGAAAATATGTTTCATTGCTTTATCAGAGAATATTGAGTGACCTTTACCCGTCCCCTAAGTTGTAATCTCAATACTTAACTTAAAATTTTTTCGTAATGTCTAATTACTTCTAATTATCTCTGTTATACAATTTTTCTCTTTATCTATAAAATACTAAACAATAATAATCATAATATCAAAAAGCCATTAAGAGGTTTTTAAACCTCTTAAGGATTTTTAATTAAGAATTACTTTTTATACCAAACTTCTTCAATATCTGTTAACTCTGACCATAAAGGTTTTAATCCTTTCTTGTGCATATATTCTTCAAATTCTTCAAACTGATTGTTTAGTATATCTTCTTCTGATTCCCATACAGCTTCACATTCATCACATATAAAGATTTCTTTATTTCTGTTTTTTATTCTAGCTTTATAGACAAAACCATATGCACCATTCAGACAAACAGGACAGTAAAGTTTTCCCTCAAAAAATCTAAGTTTTTTCTTATTAGATTCCATTTAGTTTTCTCCTTTCAATATTATTTAATAGGATAAGCCGATATAATATCATTTGTTCCATGTTTAGTAATAATTCGAATAGTTGTCTCTCCTTTAGTTCCAACAATTCTCCCCATAGGTATCTCATATACATCATTACCTCTATTTAAATAACTTTTCCCCCTCATCAGCCATGCTTCATCAACTAAAGTAAGTACTTTGTTCTTCCCAACATTAAATAAACTTTTACCTTTTGTTCCACTATCCATGGCATGTGCTAATACATGCTTAACTCTATTCCCATGTTTAGAACCTTGTTTGTATATTAACCCCGCAGATGATTCCCATATGCCGTCTCCTATGCTTTTTAGTTTTCCAAGTTCACTCGTCCCCTAAGTTGTAATTTAAACTTAGGTTTTTATAATGGTGACAACTATATATATTTCCAGTTACCACCATTATATCAAACTGCTTTCTTCTGTGAAAGTGGCGGGGCTATGTAGGGAGTCTTATTCTTCATCATGCCATAAATAATATTTACAAGCCTTCTCATGACACATACTAAAGCTTGTCCCTTTGTTTTTCCTTCTTTTATCTTTCTTTGATAGTATTCATAAAATACAGGATTTCTTGGTATCTTGCTTCCTTTAGATACTTGTACTTGTTGTACTGCTAAGAAATAAAAGATGCCATGTAATGTTCTGTTTCCTTACTTACTCTTTTGGTCTTTTCCTTTACCGCCCGAACTAAAGTTTACAGGAGCTATTCCTGCAAATCTAGCTAATTTATTAGGATTTGGGAATCTATTTATATCCCCTATTTCAGCTACTATACTAGATGCTGTTACTGTATCTATTCCTGTCATTGTTTCAAGCTTATAATCTAATAAACCCATCATTTTTTCTAGTTCATTTTCAACTTTCTTAATTTCATTCTTTTTAAACTGTATATCTCTTACATGGCTTTGTATAAGGAAATCCCTACTATCTTGATAATCCCTTGTTGTATCTCCATCCTTATCTATTAGCTCTAATATCTCCTTTGCTTTTCTTGTAGAACAAGAATTTCTACTGGCTTTTCTTAGAAACTGTGTCAGTTCTTCTTCTCTTAGCCCCGCCAAGTGCCTTGGTGAAGAATATTCCTCCCAAAATGCTAGGGCTGTTTTACCATCTATTTCTGAAAAGAATTTTTTATAGCTAGGATAACTATAACTTAATTGGATATGTAATTGATTCTTTAGGGCTGATAAAGCCTTTACAAGGGCGTTTCTACGGGTTACAAGCTGTCTTATTGTCCAGTATATATCCTGTGGATTTGCATCTGGTAAAATGTCTAATTTATTAAGTAATACATCTACTACGCATTTAGCATCCCAACTGTCACTCTTTTGGGTGGTGGGGTAGCTTTTACGTTTTGCATAGGATAGGGCTGAATTTACTTCCTTTACTATGTGTTTGTTTTCTATTAGAAATACTGCTAGACTTCTACCATAGCCCCCACATCTTCCAAACTAAAGACAAGAGTAATGCCTTTTTTAGTGTGTTTCTTTACTTCCTTTAATAATGCAGGAAATGCAGAAGGCTTATTGTCAAACTTGATTTCTCCTAGTTTCTCATGCCAACAATCTATAATCACTGCCGTATGATGGTTTTTATGTAAGTCTACCCCCACATATACATGTTTTAATTTGTAATGCAAAAGGTATCACTCCTCTCCATAGTTTTATAATTAAAGAATGTCGGCAACCTTAGTTCGAGCGTTAGTCATAATGACCCGCATTGGGACGAAAGCCTATCCATTCTTTTAATTTCCTTTACACTTTATATATACGAATTGAACTTTTTACAATTAAGTCCTATATTATTGCTTGATGTACTCCCTTTACTTCTATATCTCCATATCTATAATAGCCCCTATATAGATACTCTCTGTCTAGTATCCTTTTTACTTGTACCTTTGTAAAATCCTTACCTTTAGCTGTTTTATAGCCTTCTGTATTAAGTCTTTCGGCTATTCCCGATAGGGATAGGGCAGGATGAGTTTTTCTAAGATAAAATATCCTTTTTACTACTTTAGCCTGCTCTTTATCTACTATAAGGATTTTGTCTCCCTTTCTAACCTTGTATCCAAAGGCTGCTCTGCCTCCTGCATATCCTCATTCTTTTGCTTTCTTCTTTCTCCTCCGTCCAAGTTTTAGGGCTATTTCTAGCCTTTGATATTGGTCTAATAGCTCCATCATACCGTTTACTAGAAAGTCATTGGGGTCATTAGTATATATACTGTAATTCTCCTGCTCTATAGCCTTTATATCTACTCCTACAGCTTTTAATTCTCTATGCATCAGTACCTTTACTAAATCACTACGCCAAAGGCGGGAGGTGTTAAGAACTACTATATAATCTACTTCTAAAGACTTTATATCTGATAGCATACATTGTAGTCCTTCTCTATCTATTGTTAGTTCTTCTTCATCCACCTTCGCACCGCTTATGCCTTCATCTGTATATATACTAAGTAGATGTATATCATTAGCATAGCAATACCTTCTGATTTCTTCTGTCTGATAATCAAGAGAATAACCTTCCTTTACTTGATTTTTAGTAGATACCCTTACATATCCTACTGCGTTTTTAGCCATCTTTCTCACTTCCGTAACATTAATTCTAATTTTCGTAACGGGTGGGGTAATGTTTATCAAAAGATAAAGGATTAAATCTATATATTCAGTTTTCAAAGAACATAATGATTTGTTGCTTTAACTATGTCCATATAATACATAAATTTCTATTGCTTGCATCATGAATATTTGAGTTTCATTTTAAAGCTTTAGAAAGTTATTTTTTCATAAATCAAAAATCACCCCCCAATGCCTAGGATTTCAATCTTTGACATAGGAGGGCGGGGTATCTAAATTTCTTCATTATGAAATTTTTTATAAAAAGTTGGTGCATATCCCTTAACTATGGCTAATCTATATCGTATAGATTAAGTGATAAGTCTTTTACATATCAAAAGTAAATATTTTCAGAAATGAATGTGGTTGCGGGAGAACACATAAAAATACCGACCCGATTAATAGTCGGTGGGAGGCGTTAGAGGCTAAGAGGCTTTTCCCAGTTAATCCGTCGTAGTGCTTTTTTAGGCAGGGAACCTTGACAGAGTGATGGTTAAGCCATCCACGCAGTAAAGCTACACCTGGGTGCGTCTAATGTCTCGTAGGCTAGGAAACCTCAAATTCACACGCCTAGTTCGTTCTCCCCTTAACAGGGGGGAACGCTGTGTATTCCTAAATTCACCTCGCCTGCGACAGCGGGCGGGAGTGAGTTTCAAAGATTTCACATGATGTAAAACATATATACAAAATAACAATAGACAGTATACATACACTACATAAAACTCAGTACTATAAGATACACATAGTAGATAATAGTTCTATATAGATATTCTATCTAATAGATAAATGAATTGATTATACTACTGTTCCCCCGTCATTGGCGGTAATAGGAGCATAAGGGAAATATGATTATATTAAATGTATGTTGTTCATATTTATTGAATTTGTACTAATCTGATATTACTTATTAATCTAATGTTTATAGCTACTATTGATAGTTCCTATTGTATTGATAATTTTTTAATACACCATAATGCATCATTTTAGATATATAGATATAGTTCTTGCCCCCCTCCCATCTAAAATAAATGGCGGGGCGGGGGAATCTATTAAACTATAAAGAAACCTTAAGAGAGTATATATCCCCCTTAAGGCTCTATAATGTACTATATTAATGTATCTCTATTGTGATTTGCCTAGCTTTCTTTTCTGTCCGCCCTACTAAAAAGCTATTGTGGTGCGTATTTATGATAGGTGGGTGGCAATTGATACTAAGTTTATTAAACTTATATGGGTTATGTATGTCTTAGTAATGGTATTGGAATCATTCGGCACTGGGTAGTCCCTCCATAAAAGAAAAACGATGCAAAGCTTTAATAGCCCTACATCGTTATATTATTTGCTACAACTTTCTAGTAAATATCTAGTCTTTGTACTGTAAATTCAATGATATCACCATCTTTTAAATCTGTTGGAATCGAGTAATCCTCTAGACTTATTTTAACCCCGCCAACCATAACAAGTTTATTTCTTGAATCGACCAGTTTACCTCGGAGAAAGTAAGCAAAAGCATTATCTTGTTTCTCAGATATAAAACCTTCCTCATCAGACTTCATAACATTTCTGACTTCATAACAGTATAGTGGTTCCTTTAATTCATCTCCAACCTCATAATTGAATGGTTGTGAAAAACACTTTAATGTCAATATACCATCTGAAATAATTACTTCTGCTTCCTTAGCAGACTCATTAATCCAGTTTATCTCTTTTACTTTTATCAATAAATCTCCTCCTTATTTCAAAATTCCAAGGCTAGGAGCTTTCTTAGAAAGCTCTGATGCTGTTTTAATATGGAATGTAGTAATATTTCCTGTTGCTCTATCTAGACCAACAAAACCATATTTTGCACTACCCTTTCCACCTATTAGCTTAACATACCCATTTAATTCTTTAACATAGGTTCCGTTGTTAATTACATGATTAGCATCGTCAATATAGTTCTTGAGATTATACGCATCCTTACCAAAGGCATCCATCAATTCCTTACCATGCTTTTCAAAGTGAATAACTGCTTCATCACCTTTAAACTTGATAAGTTTTCTCGTCCCCTTAGCAAACAACTGTAAATCAATATTAAACAGCCTTTTAGAAGTTTTTCCTATATCGTCTAATCCATTCTTAACAAATTTTACTGCGTCATCTCCAATTTTCCCTATTCCTGTAGCTACGGGTATTAACATCCCTGCTGTGTCTAATAGTGCTGCTAAATAGTTTTCTTCTGCTAAATCCATTGATATGAATTGTATGTCCATTTGTGTGTCTGGTGATGATGCTATTGCTGTAGCCCATAACATTAATACTATTATCGGATTATGTCCTTCTGGGTCTGTGTATTTAATTGGATTACCTTTGCAGTAAGTGTATAGGTTTAGGCTAAGGGGGTTT
>NZ_JBFWFX010000030.1:0-14105 GCF_050286925.1 Caloranaerobacter longqiensis | reverse complement strand
CTAAAAAATATCAATATTGACATAAAAGATTATCTGAAAGAAACAACGGGGTCAGGCTTCACAAATTCACAAAACACAAAATAAAAAAGACATTTGAATTAAACACTTCATATGAAAACATATGAGGTGTTTTCTTTTAATTCAAATTCTAACCACCAATCATGTGGAGACGGTTGTGTTGATAGAGAAGAAATAGGTTGAAATCAAAGGGGGTAAAAAATTTCGCAGAATTAGGAATTTGAAAAAAGGTATAGCGGTTGTGGGATGATTTTGCAATTATAGAATGAGAGACGGAATGATATAAGAAATAATTTTAAGGTTTATTTTTAAGTTAAATTAATCAAAACTTGAAAAAGATGGTTTTAAAATACAATTTGTGGTATTATTAAAAATAATATGATATAATATTTATATTAAACACAGGAGGTACAGTAAAATGATTAAAAAAATAGATCTATTATTTTATCAAAAGTTAATGCAAATGTTTATTGTTAAGGTTTGTGGTACCCCTTGTTTTATCCGTTATTAGAGTAACATTTAATATATTTACATAGAATATTTGAAATCAAAGTCATGGGTATGCACACCTATGGCTTTTTTTGCTTAATTTTGTATTAAAGTAGTCTTTTTATATTAGGAATGACGGAAATATCATATTTTTGAATTTTAGCTATAGGGTACACCCTATAGCTAATTTTTTAAAGGAGTTGATAATGTGTTACTAGATGTAAATAATGTATCAAAATCTATTAAAGATAAAGAAATATTGAAGGACATTTCCTTTAAGTTATATAGAAAGGATAAAATCGGTATAGTGGGAAGAAATGGAGTTGGCAAAACTACACTTCTTAAAATAATTACTTCAGAGCTAGAAGCAGATTTTGGAAATATAAAGTTTTATGGAAGTTTTGAGTATCTACCACAAAATTTATTTGTCAACAATCACATGTATGTTTATGAGCTAATGAACGAAACGAATAAGTATGGAGATTTTCTTAGGCTTCTTAATAAGTTTGGTCTAAAGGGGATTGAAAAACAAAAAATTGAGAGTTTAAGTGGTGGTGAAAAAACTAAATTATATCTTATAAAACTTCTTCTTAAAAAACCGGATATACTTATACTTGATGAGCCTACTAATCATATGGATAATCAAACTAAAGAGTGGCTAGAAGACTTTATTAATAATTTTGATGGAGCCGTTTTAATGGTAACACATGATAGATACTTTTTAGATAGGACGGTTACTAAAATATTTGAATTAGAGAATAAAACCATAAAAGAATATAAGGGAGGATATACCTTTTATGCAAGACAGAAGCAGGTAGAGCTTGACAAAGCAAGACGAGAATATGATGAATATATAAAAGAAAAGAGGAAACTTGAAGAGGCAGCTCGAAAACATATGGAACGAGCAAATAAATACAACAATATGTCCAAAAATGACTTTCAAAGGCATAAGGCTGCAAAAATAGCTAAAAGAGCTAAAGCAATTATATCAAGGCTTGAAAATATGGAGGAAAAGAAAAAACCTATAGTATATAAAAATATAAATATCAAATTAGAAGGTAGCAGTGATAAAATTAGCAATATCTTAGTTAGAGCAGAGGGATTATCAAAATCTTATGATAAAGTACTTTTTGAAAATGTAAGTTTTAATATATATAGAAATTCAAGGATAGGACTTGTAGGAAAAAATGGAGTTGGAAAAAGTACTTTGTTAAAAGGCATAATGGGGAGAGTTCAACTTGAAGGGAATATATATATAGCTCCTTCTGCTAAAATAGGTTATTTCTCCCAGGAACTTGAGGAATTGAATTTAGATTTAACAATTTTAGAAGAGTTAAAAAGTATTAACAATGACGAAAACTATGTTAGAACGCTATTAGGATCTATGCTTTTTCGAAGGGATGATGTATATAAGAAAATATCAAATTTAAGCTATGGTGAAAGAGTTAGAGTAGCTTTTTTAAAGCTTATTTTGGAAGAAAATAATCTATTAATACTAGATGAGCTTACTAATTTCCTTGACATACCTACTAAGGAGATAATTGAAGATGCACTTCTTGACTACGAAGGAGCAATTTTATTTGTATCCCATGACAAATACTTCATAAATAAAATAGCCGAAGAAATATGGGAGCTTTCAAATAATGGAATTACTCAATATTTAGGAGGGTATTCCTATTATTTAGATAAAAAATCAAAATCTTCATCCAATGAAAGGATTAATATTAAGGAAAAAATACTTAGACTTCAAATGGAGCTATCTCATATTTCATTTAAACTTATGAATTGTAGTGATGAAGAAAAGGGCCAGTTGGAAAAGAAATATTTTGATATAGAGAAAGAACTTAAAAAATTAAAAGAGCAATATAGATAAATTGTAAAAAAACAAATAGGGTCAGGCTTCGCAAAACAAACCAGACATTTAGATTAAACACTTCCAACGATTCTATCCGCACCATTTGTTACAATTAAGTAAGAACGGAGAATGTTTATTGCTGTTAGTAATTATCCATATTGATGCTCTTGAAATTTTGCCTTGATAATCCGGAGCATCTGTATGCAGTTAAAAGCGATTCGTTCTACATGTTAAGAAGCGGCGATGCGTCTCGAAAAAAATCTGTTGACAAACATATTAGTGTGAATTATGTTAGAAACAGAAATATATTTTTGGTTTCCTTGGTTTTCTTAAAATTGATTGGAGTTGTTTTATGGAAGACAATTGTTTGCGTTATTGTTCAGACGGCCCATAATTTGTTTAATACTCTGGGATATAAGAGCATAACCATTAGTGACTTAACCGATTAATTGTGCATGCTCTCTAGGATACGTTAATACAAGTGAAGGACAAAATTATTTTTCTTAGTTTTTAGAGGATGTACCGGGTTGGTAAAAGATAATTGAGCCGTATTTGGCAGTGGTGATCTTCATAAATTCTCTAAAGTGTAGACATGGTTGGATAAAGCTTTTCTGGGTAACAAATGAATACAGGAGATAAACGAAGGGAAAGGAATGATGAAATGGAGAAATACGTATTGTATTTCAAAGATATCGACAAGACATACTTGCCGTTTGTGGGTGGAAAGGGAGCCAATCTGGGTGAAATGACAAAAGCAGGAATTCCGGTTCCTCAAGGTTTTTGCGTGACGACCTTGGCCTATCGTAAATTTATCGAAATAAGTCAAGAGATGGGCGAACTTTTCAACCAGCTCGATAGGGTAAATCCGAACTCTTTAGAAGAAATCCGTGTATTGGGAAAACGTATTCGGGAACATCTGCAATCTATTTCCATGCCTGATGATATTCAATCTGCGATTTTGCAGGCATGGGAACGTACCGGAAAAGGAAAATCGTATGCGGTCCGTTCTAGTGCGACGGCGGAAGACTTGCCAACTGCCTCTTTTGCGGGTCAACAAGAAACGTATTTGAATGTACGAGGGCAAGAGCAACTGCTCCATGCTATACAAAAGTGCTGGGCTTCTCTGTTTACGGACCGTGCCATCTCATATCGAGCGAAAAACGGTTTCGACCATCGTTCCGTATTTCTTTCGGTTGTCGTTCAAGAAATGGTTTTTCCGGAAGTGTCGGGGATCATGTTTACGGCAGACCCTATTTCGGGCAATCGAAAAATCATTTCCATTAATGCCAGTTTCGGTTTGGGTGAAGCGCTTGTATCTGGGCTTGTATCACCCGATTTATATCAAATTCGGTCTGGTGAAATCATCAAAAAACAGATATCCAGAAAGAAAATTGCAATATATCCTGTGCCAGCAGGTGGAACAATTACAAAAAACATCCCTATTGAAAAACAAGAAGTCCAGGCACTGCCTGACCAGAAAATCCTCGAATTGGCGAAAATAGGTCAGAAGATTGAGGAACATTACAGATCAGAACAAGACATTGAATGGTGTTTGGTGGACGGGAAATTTTACATTGTACAGAGTCGACCTATCACATCTCTCTATCCAGTGCCGGATATCACGGATGACAAATTACATGTGTTTTTTTCGTTTGGCCATCAGCAAATGATGACAGACGCGATGAAACCGCTGGCGATTTCGTTTTGGCGCACCATGATGCCTTTCGGGAAAAAAGGTTCGGTTTGTTCAGAGAGCCATGCATTTCTTGAGGCCGGCGGAAGGTTATTTATTGACATTACTGAACTTCTTTGTCTAAAGCCGGTTCAAAAGATATTGCCTCGTGTTTTGAGTGGAATTGATGAGTTAATTGCAAGTGCTATATCCGAAGTAATCGAACGAGGTGACTTTCAATGTAAATCAAACAAACAGGTAAAAAGAAAAGTAGTTCAAACGGTTTTTCCGATTGCCAAGAATATCATCAAAAACTTATTTTTCGGGGATCCTTCTCAAGGAGTAAAATACGTCAATGATTTCATGCTTCGATCAATTAAAGAATGTGAAAGCTTTGTAAATGGAGCTTCTGGAGCAGAGAGAATCAAACGAATCCAAGAGAGCCTCGGGAATTTGCTACTATACTCAAATTATCCGCTCTCGAATGTCTTGCCTTATCCGCTTTCGGGAGTTGTGGCATGGAAGCTGATTGAACGTTTGAGCCAAAAGTGGTTAGGGGACCAGCAAAGCGTTCACTTGTTAAATAAATTAAAGAAATCGTTGCTTGGAAATGTTACAACTGAACTGGGATTGATGATTGGAGATTTGGCTGATGCAGCAAGGCCGTATCCTCAAGTAATCGACTACTTGCAAAGGGCGAAGGATGAGACGTTTTATGAAGGGCTTGGTCGGATTCGTGGAGGAGATGTGTTTGAGAGAAAGTTGGTTCAATTTATGGATAAATACGGGATGCGCTGTCCCGGTGAAATTGATGTAACCAATCCACGATGGCGAGAAGCACCGACCCTGCTTGTATCGTCTATTATAAGCCATATTCGAAGTGTTGCTCCCGGTGAACATCGCGAAAAGTTCAGACAGGGAGAGAGGGAAGCCGAACAAGCAGCTAAGGAGATTCTCTCACGTATCGGAAAGACTCGCGGCGGATATTTCAAAAAGAAACTAATGTCCCGACTTATTACTGTATATCGTAATGAAATGGGAATGCGAGAGCATCCAAAGTACATTATTGTTCAACATTTTGATATTTATAAGCAAGCCATTTTGGATGAAGGACGGGCTCTTGTTGATAAAGGTATCTTAGAACATGAGCAGGACGTATTTTATCTATCGCTGGAAGAACTTCTAGCATTGGAAGAGAATCGTTTTTCCGGCAACATCCGAGAACTTGTTCAATCACGCAGAAAAAAATACAAACAATACCAAAAACTTACTCCTCCTCGTGTTATGACAAGTGAAGGAGAAGTGATTACGGGAAGACGACGTGATATTGAAGCCCCAGAAGGCGCATTAATCGGTACGCCGGTTTCTGCAGGGGTTGTAGAAGGAGTTGCACGAGTGGTTCTGAGACCGGAGGAAGCTAAACTCAATCCAGGTGAAATATTGGTTGCCCCCTTTACTGATCCAGGATGGACTCCTCTCTTTAATTCAGCAAAAGGTCTGGTTATGGAGGTCGGAGGTATGATGACTCACGGGGCAGTGGTTGCACGTGAATATGGGATTCCTGCAGTTGTAGGCATCGATAAAGCAACCGAGATTATTAAAGACGGTGACTATATTCGCGTGAACGGAACACAAGGTTACATCCAAATATTGGAAGGTGATGAAGAAGCGTAACTGGATATCTATTCCATAGCTTCTTAATCGTATCTACCATTACTATTCCTTTGTTTGCAAAGATGGCTGGCGTATACGCTTATAAGAAATTCTATATGATCGGAATGACAATTTTTATAGTTGGCTCTTTGCTATGTGGCTTTGCACTATTTATGCCATTTCTGATTGGGGTGCGAATGGTTCAGGGATTGGGTGTGGGGCTATTGGTCCAGTGACCGTGGCCCCTAGATTATATATTTTTGTCTATTTTTGTGGAAAGCCTCGTTTTGGCTCTATTTGTTCTTTAAGAGAAACGGCATCCATATCTTGTAATTTCACCGTATCAAGAATGTCCGTTTGGCAAATTGACTGCTTTTGTAACATCTTCAGGAAACTTGGTATTCTCTTTCTTCGGGGTAACAATGGTTGTCTTGCAATAATCGATGGTTTGTTTTTTTCTTGATAATAGTAGGAAATTTATGTTAATATTATTTTAGTAAAAATTATACTAAAATAAGGAGACTATATCATGTTAGTAAATCGTATCAGTTTTATCATTGTTACTTTTGTAATGATGATTACTTTATTCATATTCACAAAAAATATTATCTTAGCAGGAGGAGTTACCTTTATTACTGTAATTGCTGGTTATATAGTTATTGCATATATGCGTAACAAAAAAAGATTAAAATTACTAGAAGAAAATTGCGATCCAAAGGCTTTTTTAGAAGCCACTGAAAAGCAAATGGATATCACGGGGAAGAATCCTAAAATAAAAACATATTTAACCATTGATAAGGCAGCAGGACTTATTTTAATGGGAGAATTCCAAAAGGCAAAGGAAGTTTTGCTATCAATTGAAAAATCTTATTTATCAGTAAAAAATGGAACATTACTTGCGTATACAATAAATTTAATATCTTGCTTGTATGAACTTGGAGAGATTTCTTATGCAGAGGAATTATTTGAAACACAAATCCCAATATTGCCACCCGTGAATCAAAGGATGACTCTAGCAATGAAACTGCTTGTTGCAGAAAGATTTTTCTTTTTAAATAGATATGAAGAAAGCAAGGAAAAATTTCAGCAACTATTGAGTGAGAAAATAAGCAAATGCATACGTTTGGGTATATTGTACAGGTTAGCACAAATAGATGAAAAGACTGGTGATATAGTATCTGCACAGAAGAAATATAAAGAAGTATCAGATAATGGAAATAAGTTATGGATAGCAATACAAGCACAAAAGCATCTAAAACGAATCTAAATTAGTATAAACTAGTTGTTACGCCACGAATTATTTTAACTACGAATTATTTTAACCTTAAAAAGCCGAAATATTTCCATATAAGAAAAGATAAATACTATAAAAATAGCAGATTGAATAGTCTGAACATTAATAATTGAGCTAAAAATCACAATATTTCATTCTTAAAAAGAAAAAAAGGTTTGATTTTTAATCCCTCAAGATTAAGCAGTAATATTAAGTTCAGTTTAATAATGTATATAGAGTGTTTGGTGAAGGTTTTGCAGAGGTAATAAAACAATTTAATAATTTGGTAACGTATAGGGATGATGAAGATGGAGAATAAATTAAAAAAAAATCACAATATTACTTTTTTAGTAAAGAAAGCTTTTAAATGGGATAAATGGCTTTTTGTACTTTCTTTTATTAACTCTTTTTTACATGCAATAAAGCCAATTATCCTTCTATTATATCCTAAAATTATAATAGAAGGGTTACAAAACGATATTGCTGTTAATAAACTTTTATTTCAGATAGGAATACTTACTGTATTTTTGATTATATGTACATATTTTGGAGAGTATCTTGATGGTGATATTTATGCTCGGATTATGAGATTAAGAAATAGATTTTTACTTCTTTATAGCAGAACATGTATGTCTATGGAATATCAATATACTGAAGATAAAGACAAGCTTAATCAGATGCATATAGCATTCCGAGCAATAAACAACAATTCAGAAGGAATAGAAGGTGTATATCACACCTTATTTTCATTTTTTACCAATATAATAGTATTAATTGGATATAGTTGGATTTTATTAACATTAAGTCCAATTATTATAACTATTTTGATTATAAGTATTTTAATTAACAATATGTTAGTCTGGAATGTTAAAAAATATGAATATGATGTAAAGGATGATATTGCATTTCATCAAAGAGTTCTTTTTTATATTGAAAACATCATGACTGATTTTTCATATGGAAAAGAAATACGAATTTTTAATTTATCCGATTTATTTACAAATAAGTTTAACAAATATAAAGACAATGTTTTAAAAGTTGAATCTTCTATAGAAAAAAAATACTATAAAGCTGCTTGTATAAATACGTTAATTACTTTTCTTACGAATGTATTTATTTTTTGGTATCTAATTGTAAATACATTGAATGGAACAATACAAATTTCTAATTTCGTGATTTATTACCAGACTATATATAATTATGATACATGGATAAGGAATATTGTAGAGGATATAGTGAAGATAAGAAAACAGAATTTAGTCATTTCAGACTTTAGAGAGTTTGTATACGGTAATAAATGTTCACGAAAGTGGTACAAATTGAAAAATTAAAATCGTATGATATAGAATTTAAAGATGTTTTTTTCCATTATCCTAATAAAGAGGAAATGATAATTAAGGGCATTAATTATAAATTAAAGAATGGAACAAAGTTGGCAATAGTTGGGCCTAATGGAGCAGGGAAAACCACTTTAATTAAACTTTTAACAGGATTATATACTCCCACAAGCGGAAAAATTTTATTAAATGGAAATGATATTACAGAATATGATCTAAATAGCTATTATAAATTATTTTCAACTATCTTTCAGAAAAGTTTAGTTTTGGCATTTTCTGTTAAAGAAAATATAGCCTTTGACGATGATAATATACGGCGTTTACATGATGCTATCAAGGTAAGTGGCTTAGAAAATAAAATAGAGTCATTAAGTTTAAAAGAAAATACACCATTATTAAAATTTTTAGATAAAGAAGGGATAGAGTTATCTGGAGGAGAGAAACAAAAGCTCATGTTAGCTAGGGCAGTTTATAAAGATGGGGCAATATTTATTTTTGATGAACCAACTTCAAATTTGGACCCTATAGCAGAGGCTAGGATTTATGAACAATTTAATGATATAGTTAAAGATAAAACGACCATATTTATTTCACATCGACTAGCAAGTACAAAATTTTGCGACACTATTATATATCTAAATAATGGAGTTATCGAAGAAATGGGGACTCATGAAGAATTAATGAGAAAAAATGGAAGTTATGCAAAGATGTTTGCCTTACAATCGCAATATTATAAAGAGGTAGATAATTATGAATTCTAGTGTGTTCCAATTAAATAAAAAAACTTTATCAAAAATGTTTAAACTTATTAATGAAATAGATGGGACATATATTCCTTTTATTATACTTATGGCAGTTATAAAAAGTTTACAACTTTTTATGAATATATATTTCCCTTTAATTGTAATTGATAATTTATTATACAATGATAACAATAGCAAATTAATATATTTAATAGTAGTATTTTTAGTTGTTAATGCAATTTTAAGCGTTGTCATTAACTTTTTCGATTCAAAGTTGAAAGTTAAAAGTAAGGATATTAGTCTAACAATCAATCTAAAATTGGGGCAAAGAACAATGAATATGGACTATGAAAATATAGAAGATCCAGAAATATTGGATTTAAAAGAAAAAGCGCTATTTCCGATAAAAAATCAAAATATAATACCCCGAATGATTGTTGAAATTGGTAATTGTATTACATCTATTTTTTCATTGATAGCTATTATTTTAATGATTTCAGGTATACATTTCGGATTAGTACTGGTAGTTATTACTGTAGTAGTAATAAATACTATGATATCAAAAAAATCAAAAAAAGTGGAAATGGAAACTATGAACACAGTTATTCCATTAAATCGAGAATTCTCATATTACATGAAAGTGATTACAGATTTTACATATGCAAAGGATATTAGATTATATTCAATAGAAAATATTATAATTGATAAACTTAAAAAATATCAAAGCAAAAGTTTACAGGCGTTTCGAAAACTATTACTTAAGCAAGGTTCATATAAAGGTATTCTAGGCGTTAACTTACAAATCCAAATTTTCGTTGTAAGTTTTATATTAATTTATTTAGCCTATGCTAAAAAAATTAGTATTGGCGAATTAGTGATTATGCTAAATGCCACCAAAAACTTATCATCTACATTGCAGGGAATGATTGCTTCATTTTTAAATATAAAAATATTTAATCGTTACTTAGAGCCTTATTTTGAATTTTACTATCTAAATAGTGAAAAAAATTTTCAAAAAGGTATTGAAATAAATGAAATAAAGACGATTGAATTTAGAAATGTAACTTTTTATTATCCGAGAAGTAAGGAGAAGACATTGGATAATGTATCTTTAACTTTAGAGAAAGGTAAAAGTTATTCTCTTGTTGGATTAAATGGTGCGGGGAAGACAACATTGATTAAAATATTATGCAAACTCTATAAACCAACTAGTGGAAGTATATTAATAAATGGGGTGGATTTACAATTCATTGATTATACTAGTTATATGAAACAATTATCATGTGTATTTCAAGATTTTAAATTATTTTCTTTTTCTATAAAAGACAATATTATCTTAAATAGCAGTTATAATCATAGAAAAGTAAAAGAAGTTATTGCTAATGTGGGGTTGTCTGATAAGATACAAAGGCTCAAAAAAGGACTTGAGACAAATATTTATAGAATTTTTGATAAAGATGGAATAGAGTTTTCTGGAGGAGAGGAACAAAAACTTGCTATAGCAAGAGCATTATATAGGGATTCAAGTGTGATGATTTTTGATGAACCTACTTCATCACTAGACCCTATAATGGAATATGAAATTTATAAAAAGCTAAACAGCACTTTAGAAAATAATAAAGATAAAAAAATTACTATTTTTATATCACATAGACTGTCTAGTTGTAAATTATGCGATTATATTTATGTATTGGATAAAGGAAAGATAATTCAAGAAGGTACATTTAAAGAGCTTAATTTAGATAAGAATAATATGTTCTATGAGATGTGGGAGAAACAGGCTCAATATTATGTATAATGAAACATAGAGAAAATGCAAAGTAATAATGTTCAACAACGAATTTTGTGAAGCGATATAGAAAAATTAAAGTGATGGTTTGGAGTGATCTCATCTGAGTCTGTAAATAAATTTGTGCTTTAAACTCCAATCTGACAAGAAGTAATTAACTGGATAGTAATAAATAACTTTTAAACTTGCTTTTATGATTGCCAAAATTATAGTTTAATGTACATAAAACCATAAATTTTTCACATTACTGGCATTGTATTTAAGTGCAGTTTTAATTTTTGTTTATATCATTATGTTTTGAATGAGTCCGAGAAGCTTTGAAAGGGAGAGTATTTGTATAGGAGAAACGATAACCCATGATAAATTTTCTATTTTTATCTTGATTCCTTTTATTTCGCAATTACTTAAATTTATTCCTGATATTTCAACTTCTTCTAAATTATAGTGAAAAGTATACATTATCAAAATTAGATTTCTGAAAATTTGCTTTTATATTTTCCTTTTAAAACGTCTAATGAAAAAATAGCAAATATATAAAGTCAATAATTCTGCTAAAGGAGTAGTTATCCAGATTCCAGTTATATTAAATATTTTAGGAAGAATGAATAATCCTGTAATAGTAAACATTAATCCTCTGCTCAAAGTAATAATCATTGAGAATTCAGCTTTTTCAATAGCTTGAAAATATGAAGCTGTTACCATATTTACACCCATAAACAAATAATTTATAAAATAAATTTTTATGCCGGTAGTTGCTGTTTCTATTAATTCTATATTATTGTTGTTGAATAGTTTTACCATATCTTTTCCAAATAATATTCCTGACATGAAAAAGCATATTCCGAATACAATTGATATTCTAACTGCAAGTTTAAAGCTTTCTCTTACTCTTTCATATTCTTTAGCACCATAATTGTAGCTGATTATTGGCTGTGCAGCCTGTGATATTCCCATAAAAATCATAAGCATTAATGCGTGAATATAATTAATTATACTATAAGCAGATACGCCTATTTCACCAAGCATTTTCATAAGAACTAAATTATATGCTAACGTAACTACAGCCAAAGATATTTCTGATAGAAAGTTTGGTAGTCCATTTCTAAAAATTCTTATCAAATCATTTAAAGCAAATCTTGTTCTAACGAATTTAAGCTCTCCTTTTTTAAATATAAAATGTGTCAATAGTATAATAATAGAAAATATATTTCCAGTTCCTGTTGCCAGTGCTGCGCCACTTATTCCATAATGGAATTTGAAAATAAAAATATAATCCAAACAACAATTAATGATTGCTCCTGCAGCCATAGCATACATAGATAATTGAGGAGCTCGATCATTTCTTATAAAGCAACTAAGCACATCTGTTAAAACAAATACAGGTGCAAAATATAATAATATACGCATATAATTTTTTACAAACGGTAGTATTTTATCATTTGTTCCTAGGGCATAAGCAAGCTTTTCTATATTTAATTCACTTAAAACAGTAATTGTTATACTTATTATTGTTGCTAATATGATAGCTTGTGTAAAAATACTACTGCCTTCTTCATTTTTTCCTTCACCAAACTTGATGGAAGCTACTGTTGCTCCTCCTAATCCAATAAATATACCGATAGCTTCAAATATTGAATATAGTGGGACTACAATATTTACAGCTGCTAGTCCATCACTTCCAATCCCTCGTCCTACAAATATACCATCTATTACTATATGTAAAGACATGATGAGCATACCTAAAACTGCTGGAATAAGATAGTTTAAAAATAATTTAGAAACAGAATCATTTTTTAAGTCTAATGTTTTTTTCATAATAAAATAACCTCTCCTTTCGTTTAACAGAGGTTATTTTATACCTTATAGTAACTATAAGGTCAAGGAATTATTTTATTGGAATTTGAATTTCTGTTACATATTCATTTTCGTTTGATATTATAGAACCATCAATTAAACCAATTTCTATAGCATCTCCTATAATTTCATAATGATGATCCTTTAAATATTTTAACAATTTTTTATAAGTTCTATATGTTTCTCTATATGCACCTTTATGATAGATGCAAGCGTATTTACCAGCGGGTAGTTTTTTTATATTACTAGACTTAAGCTTGTCTTCTATTAGAATATATACAGCATTATATCTATTAAATCTATGCTTTTTCAAATTATTTAAAGGAACGATTACACCTATTTTTCCAGTAAACATTAGATAATTGTTTTTAAACACATTTTGTAATTTTTTTAAAGCTAGTTCAAATTCAACAGTTGAATCTGGATCGTTTATATATTGCAAGACGATATTTCTTTCAGATATTTCTCGGATTCTTACCTTTTCATATTTTTCTATGTTCATGCAATCTTTTATGCAGTTAATTTTATAATCGATTTTATTTGCTATTAATTGTAGTTCTTGGATTTTTTTATAAGTTAAATGCTTCTGTTTTTCAAGTAATTTTATAGTATTTTCTATATCTCTCTTTTTAAAATGCTCTTTTATATCATTTAAAGTCATACCTAAAATCTTTAGATATTTTATTGTGTCTAATTGTTCAAACTGTTCTATCGTATAATACCGATATCCATTATTTTCATCTATTATTTTAGGTTTCAAAAGTCCTATTTTATCATAATATCTTAATGTCTGGGCTGAAATATTATGAATTTTTGCCATACTCCCTATTAGAAATTTATTTTCCATGAAAAATTTTCCTCCTGTTAATTTAATCTTTATATTCTTGTGAAAAATTTTTTGGTGTGTTTCCAGATAAGATTTTTTTAATTTAAATTCACGTAAAAACTTATTATTAGATATTATAGCATTATTATGAACTATATTGAAATTTATTTAAATAGAAATGTATAGTGGGATTATATAGAATTATGGGAGAAAGAAATTGGGATATGTTTACCTATAATAATATTAATAAAAATTATTTAGAATCGATGAGCAACAGAAAAATACTCAAGTGATGAAGATTATTTGTGGTTTTATGGTTATTTTGACTAGTATTTTTTAAGAATATTTTGAATTAATATATTCCGAATCTTGAAATAATTTTTAGATGTTTTTAATAATTCTAGTGGGTTTACTAAAATAGAACAAAATCTTCGATTAAAATAATTAAGGAAGACTTTGCCCATATCCATAAACGGAAATTATATTTGAATTTATCCACAATTTAAAGTAGTTTATAACGACTCTGGCATGTAAACATGCCAGACAAAGTTTCAATAAAATCAACATTAATTTTTTAAAATATGGGATTTTATTAT
>NZ_JBFWFX010000029.1:0-15281 GCF_050286925.1 Caloranaerobacter longqiensis | reverse complement strand
TTCCATATCTCCTAGCTAATACTGCTGTTATTGCTGCTGTTAATGTTGTTTTACCATGGTCTACGTGTCCTATTGTTCCTATGTTTACGTGTGGTTTTGTTCTCTCAAATTTTGCCTTTGCCATTCCTCTTCCTCCTTTATAATTTTTTTAATATTTTGCTATCATATCTTATTTATTTCCTAAAACCTTCTCCGCAACACTGCTTGGAGCTGGTTCGTAATGGCTGAATTGCATAGTGTAAGTTCCACGTCCTTGTGTTTTAGAACGTAAGTCTGTTGCATAACCAAACATTTCAGCTAGTGGAACATAACCTCTTATTACTTGCGCTCCACTTCTTGATTCCATACCTTCAACTCTACCTCTTCTTGAGTTGATGTCTCCCATTACATCTCCCATGTATTCCTCAGGTACTACAACTTCAACTTTCATTATTGGCTCAAGAAGCACAGGATTTCCTTTCTTCATACCTTCTTTGAATGCCATTGAACCTGCAATCTTGAAAGCCATTTCTGAAGAGTCTACTTCGTGGTATGAACCATCATATAATGTAACTTTAACGTCTAATACAGGATATCCACCAAGAACACCATTTAACATAGCTTCTCGAATACCTGCATCAACTGCTGGGATGTATTCTTTTGGTATAACACCACCAACAATTTGGTTAACAAACTCGTAACCTGTTCCTCTTTCTTTTGGCTCTATTCTAATCTTAACGTGTCCGTATTGTCCACGTCCACCAGACTGTCTTACAAACTTACCTTCTACATCAACAGCTTTAGTAATTGTTTCTTTGTAAGCAACTTGTGGTTTACCTACATTAGCTTCAACTTTGAACTCTCTTAAAAGTCTGTCTACTATAATCTCTAAGTGTAACTCACCCATACCTGAAATTATAGTCTGACCTGTTTCTTGGTCAGTATATGTTCTGAATGTTGGGTCCTCTTCTGCTAATTTTGCTAAAGCTATAGCCATTTTTTCTTGACCAGCTTTAGTTTTTGGTTCTATAGCAACTGAAATAACAGGCTCTGGGAACTCCATTGACTCTAATACTATTGGAGCATTCTCATCACATAAAGTATCCCCAGTAATTGTTGATTTTAAACCAACTGCTGCTGCTATATCACCAGCATAAACTTCTGTTATTTCTTCTCTCTTGTTTGCGTGCATTTGTAAGATACGGCCGATTCTCTCTTTCTTACCTTTAGTTGAATTTAATACATATGAACCTGACTTAAGCACTCCAGAGTAAACTCTGAAGAAAGCTAATTTACCAACATATGGGTCAGCCATTATTTTGAAAGCTAAAGCTGAGAATGGCTCATCATCTGAAGCTTTTCTTTCTATTTCTTCATCACTATTAGGTTTCATACCTTTAACTGCTGGTAAATCTACTGGTGATGGTAAATAATCAACAACCGCATCTAATAGCATCTGCACGCCTTTATTTTTATAAGCAGAACCACAAAGTACAGGAACCATATCAACATTTATAGTTGCTTTTCTTATTGCACTTATTATTTCTTCAGTAGTTAATTCTTCACCTTCAAGATATTTCATCATTAATTCTTCATCTTGTTCTGCTATAGTTTCTAGTAATTTTTCTCTGTATTCTTCAGCTAAATCTCTCATTTCATCTGGAATATCTGTAACTTCTATTTCTTTTCCTAAATCATCTTTATAGATTCTTGCATTCATGTTTACAAGGTCTACTATACCGACAAAAGTGTCCTCTTTACCTATCGGAAGCTGAATTGGTACTGCATTAGCACCTAATCTATCCTTCATCATTTCAACAGCTCTATAGAAGTCAGCTCCCATTATATCCATTTTATTCACAAAAGCTATACGAGGTACATTATATTTATCTGCTTGACGCCATACTGTTTCTGATTGAGGCTCAACTCCACCTTTAGCACAGAAAATTGCAACAGCACCATCTAATACACGAAGTGATCTTTCAACCTCAACAGTAAAATCCACGTGTCCAGGTGTGTCTATGATGTTAATTCTGTGATCTCTCCAAAAACATGTTGTAGCAGCAGAAGTTATTGTAATTCCTCTCTCCTGCTCTTGCTCCATCCAGTCCATCTGTGAAGCACCTTCATGTGTTTCACCTATTTTATGAATTCTACCTGTATAGAATAATATTCTCTCTGTAGTAGTAGTTTTACCAGCATCTATATGCGCCATTATTCCAATATTACGTGTTTTCTCGATTGGAACTTTTCTAGCCACAATACTCCTCCTTTCTGCTGCATAATCTGCTCTAATCATTATGCTTTCCTAAATCACTAATCTTAAACGTATTTTATTCAAATTACCATCTATAGTGAGCGAATGCCTTATTAGCCTCTGCCATCTTATGAGTATCTTCTTTCTTCTTAACACTTGCACCCACATTGTTAGCAGCATCCATAATCTCTTTAGCTAATCTTTCTTTCATTGTTCTTTCTCCACGCTGCCTTGAGTAGTTAACTAACCATCTAATACCTAATGTCTGTCTTCTATCAGGTCTAACCTCTACTGGAACTTGGTAAGTAGCACCACCAACACGTCTTGCTTTAACTTCTAGTAAAGGCATAACATTTTCTAAAGCTTTTTTGAAAACTTCTAATGGATCTTGACCAGTTTTTTCTCTAATGTAATCGAATGCTCCATAAACTATTCTTTGAGCAACTCCTTTTTTACCATCTAACATAACTTGATTTATAAGTTTAGTAACAACTTTATCTTTATAAATTGGATCTTCCATAACTTCTCTCTTTGGTACACGTCCTCTTCTTGGCACTCTACTTCCCTCCTTAACAATTAAATTTAATTCATAGGTACTCGACAACACAAAATTGCCGTAGTGCTCAAAAATGCCTCTATATAAAAGGGACGCTTAACCCTATAAAGAGTTAAGGCCTCTGCATTTCAGCACATATTCGACAATCTACTTCTTAGGTTTCTTAGTACCGTATTTTGATCTACCTTGTTTTCTGTTCTCCACACCTGCTGCATCTAAAGTTCCTCTGATTATATGATATCTAACACCAGGTAAGTCCTTTACCCTACCACCTCTTATAAGAACAACACTGTGCTCTTGTAAGTTGTGTCCAATACCTGGAATATATGCAGTAACCTCGTAACCGTTAGTAAGCCTTACCCTTGCAATCTTTCTCAACGCTGAGTTAGGCTTCTTAGGAGTTACAGTTTTTACTGCAGTACAAACTCCTCTTTTTTGTGGTGAACTCACGTTAATAGGTTTCTTTTTCAACGAATTGAATCCTATTTGTAAGTGTGGAGCCTTTGATTTTTTTGCAACCTTTTTCCTTCCATTTCTTACTAATTGGTTTATTGTTGGCATACAGGCACCTCCTTCCAAATTGTTGCATTATTCTTTTAGTATAGCAGCTGAAGCTGCCTTTAACTCAATTCCGCAGGCACTACCTAATTCTTTCATACTATCTACATATACTATTTCAATAGACTTTTCTTCACACATCTTAATCAAGTCGTCAACAACATGACGATCAGCATCTTTAGCTATAAACACTATTTTAGCCTTATCATTAATAACTGCTCTTTTAGCCTGCTTTGTACCTACAACTTTTTTAGCATCTTTTAACATTGATAACATCATAGTCTCCTCCTTTTTAAAATATCTAGAAGACTATACGGCATATGCCGTATAATCTTCCTAGATATTCAAAAAGTCAACTATATAATTTGACACACTAATATATTTTAACACCAGTTAAGATTACTGTCAACAATTTATAATGTATTAGATTCTTCTTCTCCTTCATCAACTTTCTTGTTTATTGCTATGTTTTTATATCTTCTCATTCCTGTTCCAGCTGGTATCAATTTACCAATTATAACATTTTCTTTTAAACCAATTAATTTATCTTTTTTACCTTTAATAGCTGCTTCAGTCAATACTCTAGTTGTCTCTTGGAAAGAAGCTGCTGATAAGAAAGATTCAGTAGCTAATGAAGCTTTTGTAATACCCAGAAGTACTCTTCTTCCAACAGCAGGTCTTCCTCCAAGTTCTACAATTCGTTTATTTTCATCTTCAAATTCGAATATATTTACAAGACCTCCTGGTAGTAAATTAGTATCTCCGGCATCTTCTATCTTCACTTTGTTTAGCATCTGTCTTACAATTATTTCAATATGTTTATCGTTGATATCAACACCTTGCATTCTGTAAACTCTTTGTACTTCTTTTACTAAATATGTTTGTACTCCAACTACACCTTTTATTTTCAATATGTCATGTGGGTTAACTGAACCTTCAGTAATTTCATCCCCTGCTTCAATATAGTCTCCTTGTTTTACTTTTATTCTTGAACCATAAGGGATAGTATAAACTTTTGATTCTCCACTTTCAGTAGTTACTATTACTTCTTTTTTCTTTCTTGTTTGATTTATTGAAACAACACCTGAAACTTCTGATATTATTGCAAGTCCTTTAGGTTTTCTAGCTTCAAATAACTCTTCTACCCTTGGCAAACCTTGTGTAATGTCAGCACCAGCAACTCCACCAGTATGGAAAGTACGCATTGTAAGCTGTGTACCTGGCTCACCGATTGATTGTGCTGCAATAATTCCTACTGCCTCTCCTACATCTACTACCTCACCAGTTGCAAGGTTTCTACCGTAACATTTAGCACATACACCATGTCTAGTCTTACACGTTAATACAGACCTTACTTTAACTTTTTCTATTCCTGCTTCAACTATTCTATCTGCCACATTCTCATCGATAAGCTCTCCTGCTTTAACAATAACCTCATTTGTTTCAGGATGTATAATATCTTCAATTGCAAATCTTCCTACAATTCTATCCCATAGTTCTTCAATTACCTCGTTACCATCTTTGAACGCTGATACTACTATACCTTGATCTGTTCCACAGTCCTCTTCTCTTACTATTACATCTTGGCTTACGTCTACTAACCTTCTAGTTAGATAACCTGAGTCTGCTGTTCTTAATGCTGTATCTGCAAGACCTTTTCTAGAACCGTGTGTTGAAATAAAGAATTCAAGAACTGATAAACCTTCCCTGAAGTTTGATTTAATAGGAACTTCAACTGTTCTACCTGAAGCATTTGCCATAAGTCCCCTCATACCTGCTAGCTGTCTTATCTGGTTCTTGCTACCTCTCGCTCCTGAATGGGACATTATGAATAAACTGTTTAATCTATCTAAATTGTTCATTAATGCTTCAGTAACCTTCTCTGTAGTTCTATTCCAAACTTCAATTACCTTTTCATATCTTTCTTCTTCTGAAGCCAATCCTCTTCTATATGCTTTTTCATACTTATCTACAAGCTCTTCAGCTTCAGACAACAACTTTTCTTTTTCTTTAGGTATGACTATATCGCTTACACTAATTGTAATAGCTCCAATTGTTGAGAAATGGAATCCCATTTCTTTAATATGGTCTAACACAATTGATGTTATTGTATTACCATGCTTTCTATAACATCTTTCGATAATTTTTCCTAGCATTTTCTTATCCACTAGGGTATCTATTTCTAATGAGTATTTATCTTTTGTTCTATCAACAAAACCTAAATCTTGTGGAATATGTTCATTAAATATGAATCTACCTACTGTACTCTCAACTAATTTACCCCTATCATTTTTATCTAACTTTCTACGTACTTTTACTTTAGCATGTAAACCAACTATTCCATTCTGATATGCCATTAACATTTCTTCATAATCTTTAAATACCATTCCTTCTCCTTTTTCTCCAGGAATCTCGATAGTCAAATAATAACTACCAAGAACCATGTCCTGAGTCGGAGTTGTAATAGGTCTACCATCTTTAGGAGCCAAAATATTATTAATTGACATCATCAAATATCTAGACTCAGCCTGTGCTTCAGCTGATAATGGCACGTGTACTGCCATTTGGTCTCCATCGAAGTCAGCATTGTATGCAGTACATACTAGCGGATGCAGCTTGATAGCCTTACCTTCAACAAGCACAGGTTCAAAAGCTTGAATACCTAACCTGTGAAGTGTCGGAGCACGATTTAATAGTACAGGATGTTCTTTTATAACTGACTCTAGTACATCCCAAACTACCGGTTTAACTCTCTCTACCATTCTCTTTGCACTCTTAATATTATGTGCATGGCCTTCTTCAACTAATTTTCTCATAACAAATGGTTTAAATAATTCTAAAGCCATTTGCTTTGGAAGACCACATTGATAGAACTTAAGTTCTGGACCAACTACGATAACTGAACGACCTGAATAGTCAACCCTCTTACCAAGTAAGTTCTGTCTAAATCTACCTTGCTTTCCTTTTAACATATCGGATAATGATTTTAGAGGTCTGTTTCCAGGTCCAGTTACAGGTCTACCTCTTCTACCATTGTCAATTAATGCATCTACAGCTTCTTGAAGCATCCTCTTTTCATTTCTTACTATAATATCTGGTGCTCCAAGATCTAATAGTCTCTTAAGTCTGTTATTTCTATTTATTACCCTTCTATATAAGTCATTTAAGTCTGAAGTCGCAAACCTACCACCATCAAGCTGAACCATAGGTCTTAAATCAGGCGGTATAACAGGTATTACATCTAATATCATCCATTCAGGTTTATTTCCTGACTGTCTGAATGCCTCAATAACTTCAAGTCTCCTTATTATTCTTATTCTCTTTTGACCAGAGCTTTCTTTTAACTCTTTTCTTAGCTCCATTGCTTCTTTATCTAAGTCAATCTTCTTTAATAGCTCTTTTATAGATTCGGCACCCATTCCAGCCTTAAACTTATTACCATACTTCTCTAAAGCTTCTCTATACTCTTTTTCATTGAGTAATTGCTTCTCTGACAGTGGAGTATCACCTGGATCTATAACTACATAAGAAGCAAAGTATAATACTTTCTCTAAAGCTCTAGGTGACATATCAAGAATTAATCCCATTCTACTAGGAATACCTTTAAAATACCAAATATGAGATACAGGAGCAGCTAATTCTATATGCCCCATTCTCTCTCTTCTCACTTTAGACTTTGTTACTTCAACACCGCATCTATCACATATTACACCTTTATATCTTACACGCTTATATTTACCACAGTGACATTCCCAATCTTTAGTAGGACCAAATATCTTTTCACAGAAAAGCCCTTCTTTTTCTGGCTTTAATGTCCTGTAGTTTATAGTCTCAGGTTTTTTAACTTCACCTCTAGACCACTGCCTTATTTTCTCTGGAGAAGCTAAGCTAATTTTTATTGAATCAAAATTATTTAATTCGAACAAGGAGGCCTCTCTCCCTTCTATCTAAAAATGGGTTTTATCTATATTAACTTCAATTACTTCTCTTCACTTTTTTCTTGAACATGAGCTTCAGTTGAATCTAAACTTAAATTAATATCACTCACTTCATCATCTACAGATTCCTTAATCTCAATTTCATCATCTTCGTCTGACAATACCTTAACATCCAATGCCAAACTTTGCAATTCTTTTATTAATACTTTGAAGGATTCTGGCACACCAGGTTCTGGTATGTTTTCTCCCTTAACTATTGCCTCATAAGTTTTAACACGTCCAACTACGTCATCAGATTTTACTGTTAATATTTCTTGAAGTGTATGAGCTGCACCATATACTTCTAGTGCCCAAACCTCCATCTCTCCAAATCTCTGTCCTCCGAATTGTGCCTTACCACCTAGAGGTTGTTGTGTAACTAATGAATACGGTCCTGTTGACCTTGCGTGAATCTTATCATCAACTAAGTGATGTAGCTTAAGCATATACATGTATCCTACTGTAACAGGATTATCAAATGGTTCTCCTGTTCTACCATCTCTTAAAACAATCTTACCTGTACGTGGTAATCCCGCTTTTTCTAAAGCTTCTTCTATATCTTCCTCAGTTGCTCCATCAAATACAGGTGTAGCAACATGCCAACCTAATGCTTTAGCCGCTAAACCTAAATGAACTTCAAGTACCTGACCAATGTTCATACGTGAAGGTACTCCTAACGGATTAAGTACAACATCTAATGGTGTACCATCTGGTAAGAATGGCATATCTTCTTCTGGTAATATTCTTGAGATAACACCTTTATTACCGTGTCTACCACACATCTTATCTCCTACTGATATCTTACGCTTTGTAGCAATATATACCCTTACTAATTGATTTACACCTGGTGGTAATTCGTCACCATTTTCTCTTGTAAATACTTTAACGTCAACTATTATTCCTGATTCACCGTGTGGTACTCTTAAAGATGTATCTCTTACTTCCCTAGCCTTCTCACCAAATATTGCTCTTAACAATCTTTCTTCCGCAGTAAGCTCTGTCTCTCCTTTAGGTGTTACTTTTCCAACTAATATATCGCCAGCTTCAACTTCTGCACCTATTCTTATTATACCTCTTTCATCTAAATCCTTTAACGAATCTTCTCCAACATTTGGTATATCTCTAGTGATTTCTTCTGGCCCAAGTTTTGTATCTCTTGCTTCTGCCTCATATTCTTCAATGTGAATCGAAGTTAAGATATCTTCTTTAACCAATCTTTCATTTAGTAATATCGCGTCCTCGTAGTTATAACCTTCCCATGTCATGAAACCTATAAGTAGGTTTCTACCTAAAGCAATCTCACCTAAATCAGTTGATGGTCCATCTGCTATTACTTCACCTTTTTTTATTCTTTCTCCTTTTTTTACTATTGGTCTTTGATTTATACAAGTACCTTGATTTGAACGTTTAAATTTCAATAACCTATAGGTATCTAATCCTCCATCTGAATCCCTTTTAACTATTATCTCATCTGCACTAACTCTTATAACAACACCATCATTCTTAGCAACAACAGCTACTCCAGAATCTTTAGCTGCCTTATACTCCATACCTGTTCCTACGATAGGTGCTTCAGGTCTTACTAATGGTACTGCCTGTCTTTGCATGTTAGCACCCATCAACGCCCTGTTTGCATCGTCGTTCTCTAAGAATGGTATCATTGCAGTAGCTACAGATACAATTTGCTTAGGTGATACGTCCATATAATCTACTTCTTCTCTAGGTACTACGTCTATTACTCCTTTTTTACCTCTCGCTACTACTCTTTTATTTATAAATCTACCTTCTTCATCTAGAGGTTCATTAGCCTGTGCTATTACATATTTATCTTCTAAATCGGCAGTTAGATATTCAACCTCATCAGTTACTACTCCTCTTTCTTTATCTACCTTTCTATATGGAGCCTCAATAAATCCATACTCATTAACTCTTGCATAAGTTGCTAAAGAAGTAATAAGCCCTATATTTGGACCTTCTGGTGTCTCAATAGGGCACATTCTACCATAGTGTGAATGATGAACGTCCCTTACTTCGAAACCTGCTCTATCTCTGCTAAGACCACCTGGTCCTAAAGCAGACATCCTTCTCTTATGAGTTAACTCTGAAAGTGGATTTGTCTGATCCATAAATTGAGAAAGCTGGCTGCTGCCGAAAAACTCTTTTATTGCAGCCGCAACAGGTCTTATATTAACAAGCTGTTGTGGTGTTGCAACATCAATATCTTGAATAGTCATTCTTTCTCTGACTACTCTTTCCATTCTTGATAAACCGATTCTAAATTGATTTTGCAAAAGCTCACCAACTGAACGAAGTCTTCTATTCCCTAAATGGTCAATATCATCAGTTTCACCTATACCAAAGAATAAATTGAATTCATAATTAATGGTAGCTATTATATCAGGAATAATAATATGTTTTGGACTTAATTCCTTTACATTCTCATTTATAGCTTCCTTTAACTGCTCTGGGTCTTTATATTTCTTAATAAGTTCTTTCATTACAGGATAATATACTTTTTCCTTAACTTTTAACTCTTCTATCGGAAAAGGAAGATCAAAAGCCTTTATATCAACGAAATGATTTCCTATAACTCTAACCACTTTATTTTCATCTGTTAAAATATCAACAGAGTTGATTCCAGCATTTTCGATTTCTAAAGCCTTTTGTCTTGATATTTTTTCTCCCTTTTCAACTAAAATTTCTCCTGTATCTTTATCAATTATATCATTAGCCGCTCTATAATTTACAATTCTGTCTCTTAATGCTAATTTTTTGTTAATCTTATATCTACCAACTTTAGCAAGATCATACCTTCTTGGATCAAAAAATAATGAATTTAAAGGCGACTTAGCACTTTCTACGTTTGGTGGTTCACCCGGTCTTAATCGCTTATAAATTTCTAAAAGTGCCTCATCCTGAGTTTTTGTATTATCCTTCTCTAAAGTCTTCTCAAGCTGCAAGCTTTCACCAAATAATTCTATTATATCTGCATTAGTTCCACACCCTAATGCTTTTATAAGTACAGTAACCGGTACTTTTCTCGTTCTATCTACTCTAACAAATACAACATCGTTAGAATCACTTTCGTACTCTAACCATGCTCCTCTATTTGGAATTACAGTTGCCGAATATAATTTTTTTCCTGTTTTATCAATTTGCTCTGAATAATAAACACCTGGTGATCTTACTAACTGGCTTACTATAACTCTCTCCGCGCCATTAATAATAAAAGTTCCCTTTTCTGTCATTAAAGGGAAATCTCCCATGAATACTTCCTGCTCTTTAACCTCTCCTGTTTCCTTATTTATCAATCTAACTTTAACCTTTAAAGGTGCTGCATATGTAACATCTCTTTCTTTACATTCTTCTACGTCGTATTTTGGTTTTCCTGAAATATTATAATCTACAAACTCTAAAATCAAATTGCCTGTATAGTCTTCAATTGGTGAAATATCTTCAAAAACTTCTTTTAGTCCTTCTTTTAAAAACCACTCATAAGACTTCTTTTGTACTTCAATTAAATTCGGTAACTCTAAAACTTCATTAATTTTTGAATAACTCATTCTGGTTCTCTTGCCAACTGAAACAGGATGTACCATTAATTATTCACCCCTTATTAAAAACTAAAGGCGCAACATGCCCCATTGTTAACTTTTTTGATAAATAAAAGACATACATTTAATAATTTTCCCAAAAAAAACGACTTTTATTCAATTATCTTTATAAAACTCCACTATAATGCATTTTATAATACTATCATAACGATTTGTAGATGTCAAGGGGATTTTATATAGAAAAAAATACTCCGGTATTTACCGGAGTATTTTTTAGTCTACTATTTTATTTCTACGCTAGCTCCTGCTTCTTCTAATTTAGCTTTTAATTGTTCAGCTTCTTCTTTTGATACTCCTTCTTTTAATGTTTTTGGAGCATTGTCAACTAATTCTTTAGCTTCTTTTAATCCTAATCCAGTTAACTCTCTAACTACTTTGATTACTTTGATTTTTTGGCTTCCAGCGCTTGATAATATTACATCAAATTCAGTTTTTTCTTCTTGAGCTGCTTGAGCTGCTCCACCCATTGGCATAGCTGCCATAGCTACTGGAGCTTGTGCGCTTACTCCAAACTCCTCTTCTAATGCTTTTACTAATTCTGATAATTCTAATACAGTTAAACTTTTAACTTCTTCAATTAACTTAGTCACTTTTTCACTTGCCATTTATTATCCCTCCATTATTTTTTTCTTTTTTCATTTTGAATTTTAAATTAAGCTTCTTGTTTTTCTTTTATAGCATTTAAAGCATATACTAGCTTTCTAATAGTACCTTGAAGAACATTAGCAAATCCTGTAATAGGACCATTTAAGCCACCAAGTACTTGTGCTATTAATACTTCTCTTGATGGTAAGTTTGCTAATTCTTTAACTCTATCTATATCAATAATTTCTCCATCAACTATACCTGCTTTGATTTCTAATTTTTCATGTTCTTTAGCAAACTCACTTGTTACTTTTGCAGCTGAAACTGGATCGTCATAACTAAATGCTATTGCATTAGGTCCTGTTAAGTATTTATTGAACTCTTCTAAACCTGCATCTTTAAATGCAAATCTCATCAAAGTATTTTTATAAACTTTGTATTCTACTCCAGCTTCTCTGTATTTCTTTCTTAATTCATTTACTTCTTCAACATTTAGCCCTCTATAGTCAACTAACACAACTGCTTGGGCTCTATTAATCTTATCTTTAATTTCTTGAACTATCTGCTTTTTTTGTTCAATCTTAGTACTCATCCAGGTCCACCTCCTTATTGCGGAAACTTAAACACAATTAAAGCCTCTCCGTAGACACAGAGAGGCTATTGTTTCCTATCAATCAAAACAACCTCGGTAGGCAAATTTAAACTCCTAAGAGTACCTACTGTCTACGGTTAAAATATTAACTTATCCATATCATCGTAACAATACAATTTTATCAGCAAAATAATATCTTGTCAACTATTTTTTAGTCCATTAATTTTTGTGAATTTATTTTTATTCCTGGACCCATTGTACTTGAAACAGTAACACTTCTTAAGTATCTTCCTTTTGCTGCAGCTGGTTTAGCTTTAATAATAGCTTCCATAATAGTCTTGAAGTTTTCTAATAGTTTTTCGCTGCCGAAAGAAACTTTTCCAATTGGAACGTGTACAATAGAAGTTTTATCTACTCTATACTCAACTTTACCAGCTTTAATATCTTTAACTGCTTTTGCAACATCAAATGTAACTGTACCTGACTTTGGATTTGGCATAAGTCCTTTTGGTCCTAATATTCTACCAAGTCTACCTACCATACCCATCATGTCAGGAGTTGCAACTACAACATCAAAGTCAAACCAGTTTTCGTTCTGAATCTTATTGATGTATTCTTCAGCTCCTACGTAATCTGCTCCTGCACTTTCTGCTTCTTTAGCTTTTTCACCTTTAGCAAAAACTAGAACTTTTCTTGTTTTACCAGTACCATGTGGTAAAACAACAGCTCCTCTAACTTGTTGATCAGCATGTCTTGGGTCTACTCCCAATTTTACTGATAATTCAACTGTTTCATCAAATTTAGCTTTAGCTGTTTTTTGAACAAGCTCAATTGCTTCTTCTGGGTCATATAATTTTTGTTTATCAATTAATTTTAGACTTTCTTGATATTTCTTTCCTCTTTTTGGCATAATTTAACCTCCTTTGTGGTATTAACGGTCTAACAAGTACCTCCCACTTGTCGACTATTCTTCAACAACAATTCCCATACTTCTTGCTGTACCAGCAACCATGCTCATAGCTGACTCTATATTGTCAGTATTTAAGTCTGGCATCTTGATTTCTGCAATTTCTCTTATCTTATCTTTTGATATCTTAGCAACTTTATTTTTATTTGGTTCTCCGGAGCCTTTTTCTATTCCTAATGCTTTCTTTAACAATACAGCTACCGGAGGAGTTTTTGTTATGAAACTAAATGATCTATCTTGGTAAATTGTAATCACAACTGGAATAATCATACCAGCCTGATCAGCAGTTTTTGCATTGAACTCTTTACAAAATCCCATAATGTTAACACCATGTGGTCCTAATGCAGTACCTACTGGTGGTGCTGGAGTCGCTTTACCAGCTGGGATTTGTAATTTAACTACAGCCATAACTTTTTTCGCCATCGCTATTACACCTCCTTGTTAAATTGTGGTTATGCAGGTTTCCCTCCCACATCAACACTAAATATCTATTATAAAGCTATTTTAGCTTGATTGACATATCTAAAACTTAGTTATAATGTATCTACTTGTTCAAAATCAAGTTCAACTAAAGTTTCTCTACCAAACATTGATATATATGCTTTTAATTTTCGTCTTTCTAAATTTATACTATCAACAGTCCCAATAAAGTTCTCAAATGGTCCTGCTATTACTTTAATAGTATCACCAACATTAATTCCTATTTGTGGTAAAGGTTCTTGTACGCCCATCATCTTGATTTCCTCATCTGTCAATGGAACGGGCTTAGAACCAGGTCCAACAAACCCTGTAACTCCCCTCGTATTTCTAACTAAATACCATGTTTCATCATTCATTACCATTTTTATCATAACATACCCTGGGAATTTTTTTCTCTCTTTTACTTTTTTCTTACCATCTTTAATTTCTACATGCTCCTCGGTAGGTACTCTCACTTCTAATATTACATCCTGCATACCTCTATTTTCTACTAGCTTCTCAATATTAGCTTTTACTTTATTCTCATGACCTGAATAAGTATGAACTACATACCATTTAGCTTTATCAGACTTATCTGTCATAGTTCTCGGGGACCTATTAAAAGGTCCTTCCCTCCTTTATCCTTATTTAACCTAATATAAATTTTAATAATTGATGTGCTGTTGTATCAAGAAGCCAAACTAATAAAGCCATCAATCCACAGCTAACTAAAACAACAGTTGTATAGTTAACAAGCTGTTTCTTGTTAGGCCAACTTACTTTTTTCAACTCAGCTTTAACGCCTTTAAAAAATCCCCCAATTTTTTTAGCGCCTTTATCAGCACTTGTTTGAGCAGCCATTAGCTTCACACCCTTACTTACCTATTTTTTTAACTCATAGAAAACTATGAACTTAAAAATAAATGTATTTAATATCTAGATTTTCTTCTAAAAATTACTTAGTCTCTTTATGAATAGTATGAGTCTTACAGAATTTACAATACTTTTTCAATTCTATTCTGTCAGGATTGTTTTTCTTATTTTTAGTTGTGCTATAATTTCTTTGTTTACATTCTGTACAAGCTAATGTAATGTTTACTCTCACTATCAACACCTCCTAGTCCACAGTAAATATATATATGAATTAAATCACTTCTTCTATTCGGGCACACCTACCCAATGCTAAATTATATCACTAATATAAACTATCATAATTTGTAAGTTATGTCAATATCAAAATCTTTTATTTGAAATTGATTGCATCACTTAATATATCCACTGATATTATTTCCTTACACAGCTTTTTATACTCTTTACCAGATACTTTACCAAATATTTATATTTTATAATTTTCTTTAAAAAAGACTAGGCCCAAAGGACCTAGCCTTTCATTATTCAATAATTTCAGTAACAACACCTGCTCCTACAGTTCTTCCACCTTCACGAATAGCGAATCTTAATCCTTCTTCTAATGCTATTGGTGTGATTAATTCTATTGTGAATCTTGCATTATCTCCAGGCATGCACATCTCTACGCCTTCTTCTAAGTGGATTGTTCCTGTTACGTCTGTTGTTCTGAAGTAGAATTGTGGTCTGTATCCATTGAAGAATGGTGTATGTCTTCCACCTTCTTCTTTTGTTAATACGTATACTTCTGCTTTGAATTTTGTGTGTGGTGTGATTGTTCCTGGCTTAGCTAATACTTGACCTCTTTCTATTTCGTCCCTTTGCACACCT
>NZ_JBFWFX010000028.1:0-16480 GCF_050286925.1 Caloranaerobacter longqiensis | reverse complement strand
CTCCATAATGAAATTCCACCTATTTTAAATTCTTTAGCCAAGTTTATTTTCTCTATAACACTTCTACTGTCCTCATACCAGATTATGTTATCTGTTCCTTCTAAATCATTATAATACCTTATATATGGATTTTTTGAATTGTCATCAAAATTAATTATTTCGTCTATTGTACGACCTCTATTTAATTCTTCTTTTATCCTGTTATAAATCATTTCATAAGTAGGTCTGTCGGGATAAATTACGTTATTATCTTTATTTATCCCACTGTTATAAAGTTTCCCTTCTTTTACTTTCCATTGAGCACTTCCAAAATTAATTTGAAGTAAAATTTTATCTCTTTGGGCTACACCATTTTCCTCATCTGTGATATCTAATAAGGCTTGTCTTACTTTTGATATTGGTGTTAATGGAGTATATACAATTTCATCAACCAAATATGCTGATTCTAAATCCTTGTCATCATAGTCATGAGCCATTAGAATAACCTTATCTGCAATATGGCCGATTTCTCTATAATCATATGCATTATTCCATGTTTTTGGTGGTACTGTAACATATAATTTCTTATTTTTCTTAACCAATTCTTCTTTTAAATCTTTCAAAAACGTTATAAACTTTTGACTATCTTTTTCTTCTAACCCTTCAAAATCAATTACAACACCATCAAATGTAATATTTTCTCCATACACTTCTTTACCAGTTATACTATCAATAATTTGCTTAATAGCCGAATCTTTATGCTCTAATATAGAACCTATATTTTTATCTGCATATACATTTAATTGTGTTGATATATTATACTGTTTTGCGAAATTTAATGGCTCGTTAAATCCATATGGTACATAAAAATCATTTCCATTCAAAGTAGTCATATTGAGAAAAACTTTATTGTTTTGTTCGTCATATTCCATTCTACTCCATCCAAACGATATTGAATTTATATTCTGAATCGATTTATTCTTTAATAGCGTTTTAAATTGCTCATAAGAATTTATTGCATAAAAAGTATGTAATTCCAATTGTTTTCCCGTGCTAGAATTAGTAGTTATAGACTCATTTGCTTTATCATTAATACTTATTGTTTTAGTAGTTTCATCCCACTTTACTTCTTTCCCTAACATTTCAGCAACTGCACGAACCGGTGCATATGTAGTACCATTATATAATATATTATCGGCTTGAACATTTTTACCATTAACTTGCAAATTAACATAATTAAATAATACTTGAATTGTCTGCATAGTAGTTTCAGCATATACAGTAATACTCAAAATTAATATACAAAAAATTATAAATGGAACACTGATACTTTTTTTACCTCTCACCAAAATCCCCCCTGAAACAGTATAGCTTGAATACAACTCCTATTCTTTAGTATATATAAATCTTTTATACTGCTCTTCATCTAAAAAGAACATATCTGCAATACAACGTCTTCCATTTAATTTTAACTCATTTGTTCCTGTTTCCACCATTAAAGTATTACCATTATCGTATTTTATAACAATATAATTTTTAATTTTATATGATTTAGAACTCTTATCTCTAATTTCTTGTATTATCGGTTTCCAGCGTTCCAAATTTTTATCGCATGTTACATTAGTAATCAAATATTCTAAATGTGGCCTTGTTGAAGCTCCTATAGTACGAACTATATCATATATATACATATTCTTATCTTTTTCTTCTTCATATTTTATATATAAAACGATATTAATAAATAATGAAAAAATAATCACTGCATATAAAAATATTGATTTTCTTTTATAATTTTTCATATTTATAATTTTTCATACCAATAATATATTTTCACCTCTTTCCTATCATATTTCTTACTTGCCATAAGAATAAACGCGAAAAAATTTCAATATTTTTCCAACATTTCATTTTAATTATATCAAAATGTTTTTTTCTTTTCAATAAAATTTCCCAAAAAGTCATTTCATTGTTTGAAAATGTAGAAATTTAAATAAAAATTTTGAAGGAATTTTTTATGGAAATTAGAAAAATAGTATATATAAATACTATTGAACTTGTTGACAAAGTAAAATATTTTATGAAAATGACGCTCATGCAGACGAATTTAGAAAAAACTAAATTCTTTCAAGCATTCGCTTTCATTTTCATAAATATAAGTTTGTCAACAGTCTGAATAGTATACATAAATACTATTATAATGTTATGTTATAATTAATTTAAAAAGGGGAGAATTGGTTTGAAAAACACACTTTTAACAGCAGAAATTGAAAAAATTAAACAATGTCCAATTGGTAAATTCATCATCAAATTCATCTATCCGCTTGTCTTTTGTATCAGCAGTATGATACGTAAGATATACAATTCCATTTTCCTTTTTGGTTATTATAGTAGTATGATATCTTCTTAATGTACTAGAATCCATTAATTGGACTACATCTCCTATTTCACCATATACACTAACATCAGTATTATTAACATAATTTACATTAGGCACACGTAAAGCCCAATAAGCATAAAAGTCGACAACTCTAATCCATGAAGTCGATTCAGCCCATCTATATCCTTCATCAATAATATAAACTCCTTCGCTATACCAATAATCCGTTGTTTCCTTTACCCCAGTATAAACTCCAGATGAAGGTAAGTGTTCATTGACTCCACCTGCATAGATACATTGTGAAATAAAATTAGTACAGTCAAAAGGCCATATATTGTATGCAGGATTTCTTCTATTATACCAGCTATATGCATAATCTCTTGCCTGATATGAACTATACCCAGCCAGTTCAAATATTTGATCTCCTTTTTCTTTTATTTTCTTATCTTGATTGGCTACTTCTTCTTTAATCTCTTTAATTGTTTTGTCCTTGACATGGGCCATTGTAAATTTTTTATAACATGGTGCCAACTGATATTTTTCCAACTCATAAAGATATTCAGCAAAATATGAATGTATAAGTCTGTAATCTGGGTGATTTATAAGGTTAGCATCTGCTTTTTCAAACATCTGCTTTACAATATAATCTGTATAATCCTTACTGCCAACTTCAATATTAATATTATTATCCTTTAAATAATCTAAAAAAATCTGTTCAATCTGCCCAAGTGTCATGTTATCTTCCATAACCCTTAACTCCCCTACCTCCCATCATTTAATTACCGCCCATATATTTAACTTTATTATAAAGTTTTTCTATTATTTTTCAATATTACATCTCTAGTATTTTTATACCATATATATACCATTTATTCTCTGCCAATTATTATCTTCCTTTTTATCTGCAAATTTCCTAATTTGTATATTGTCGTTAATTTTTATATAATATAAACAATAAATTTAATGGAGGCATTCTCTATGAGTAAAAAGATACTTTTCCCATTAATATATATAATCGTTAACTTATTAGTTTTATTAATCTCTAAAAGCAGTAAACTTTTTCTAATATCAGGATCATTTAGCTTATTTTTAACTGCAACTATAATGAAGTTTTTCCCAAAATATATTGGCTATGAAGGAGAAAAACTCTCCAATGACGATTATTTTAGTCTTATACTAGCAGGAGTATCTTTTCTATTAATTGCTTTACTGTAATTATATTTAAACCTCGGTTTCAACAATACTATATACTACTGGAATAATAACTAGTGTTAACAATGTTGACACCAACAGTCCAAACATTAATGAAATAGCCATTGGTCTAAATAAATTACTTCCTGAAAACACTAAAGGAGTAAGTCCTATTATTGTTGTAGCTGTACTTAATATGATAGGCCTAAATCTCCTATTAGCAGCTTTAAAACATGCATCTTCTACCGATTCTCCACTTTTCCTAGCACTATTAATATAGTCTATTAATACTATTGCATTGTTTACAACAATTCCCATCAAACTAACCATGCCCAATAAAGCTGTAAAAGAAAATGGTTGTTTAAAAAGATACAATCCTAATATTGAACCTACAACAGACAATGGTATCGTTAAAAGAATTATCAAAGGCTGACGAAAAGATTTGAATTGAATCATTAGTATCGCATATATAATTAATACAGCAAACACAGCAGAATTCCCTACACTTCCAAAATTCTCTCTAATTTTTTCTCTTTCTCCATCGAATGCAACTTCTACACCTTCCAAATCTATATCTTTTAATCTAGTTATTAACTCCTTTTGAATATCTACTGAATTAAACCCCGGTTTTACATCACTTGTAACCATAACGGCAAAATCTAAATCATACTTATTAATAGTCGGTATTTCAGACTTTAATCTTATATCCGCTATCTCTTTCAATAATATTTTTCTGCCTGAAAATGAAGATTTAATAGCCAAATTCTCTAAATCCTCTTTAGCTTTTATATCGCTCTTTACAATCATATCGTACTCTTTTCCTCTCTTTCTAAATACTGATGCCTTTCTTCCTCGTAAGGCCGCACTTACCTCCTTTTGTATATCATATTTAGTTATTCCATAAAGATAAGCTCTATCATAATCAACTTCTATTTCAAATTCATATATTTTATCACTATAATCATCTTTTACATTTACAGTTCCCTCTAAATCTTGTAAAATATCTCTGATTTTTTTACTTACTTGCCCCAAGTGCTCTATATTTTTTCCTGTCAATCTAACTCTTATAGGAGCACCAATAGGTTCGCCCAATTCCAATTGTTTTACCGTAGCAGTACCGCCTGTCAATTCAGAATCAAATATTTCTTGCAGATAATCAACTATTTGAGAATTATTCTTAAACCTATTAGACTTTTTAAGATTAAGCCTAACCATTATTTGTGCAATATCTGGTGAATTAACAGTAATAGGAATCGAATCGTAAAACTTCGGCAATCCTCCCCCTATAACTTCAGTATGATTAACAATTTCCGGCTGCTTTTCTAAAATATCTATAACCTTTTCTGTAAATGCTTCTGTATTAGAGATACCTAAATTTCGCTCTGTTTTGATATCTATATATATTATATTTTTGTCTGATTTAGGAAAAAACTGAAGATCTATTTGCCTAAAGATAAATACTGCCATTATTAATATAGAAACAGTAAATAATATAGTAACTTTTTTTCTTCTCATTCCTCTATACAAAATACCATTAAAAAACTTTTTAAATTCAATAATTCTACCTTTTGCTCTATCTCTTTTGAAAAATGTGTATGCCATAGTTGGAGTTACAAATAACGCTACTAAATAAGATGAAAAAAGTGATATCATTACAATTTTAGGTAAACTAGATATATATTCTCCTGCTATAGAATTTAACAGCAAAAGAGGTAAAAATGCACCGATTGTGGTTAATGTGGAGGTCAAAATTGGAATAGCAACTTCTTTTACTCCTTCAATACAAGCCTTAAATTTTTCACACCCTTCATCAATCTTGTTTTGTATAGAATCACTAATTACTATGGCATTGTCAACAAGCATACCTAATGCCACTATAAGGCCAGTAATAGATATTTGATGTATCTTTATACCAAGAATATGCATAACGACAAAAGTAGATATAATTGAAACTGGAATAGCTGTTGAAACTACTATAGCATTTCTAAATCCCATTCCTATAAACACTACTACAATAACGAATAACATTCCTTCAATTAGATTTAATATAAAATTATTAACCGATTTACTTACTTCTTTTGGTTGAAATAAAACCTGATTAACCGATACACCATCAGGAAAATCTTTAGTTATTTCTTTTATTTGCTTTTCAACCTTTTTACCAACAAGCACTATATTTTCATTTTCTTTAAAGTATCCAGCTAATAGAACCGCTTTCTGCCCGTTGTGCTTAATTCTTAAATTAGAATCTTTAGCTTTAATATATACATTAGCAATATCTCCTAACCTAACAACAGAACCATTCTTATCAGAAACGCCTATTATTAAATTCTTTATATCATCGAGTGAAAAAAATACATTAGAAATCTTTACATTTATCTTTGAATTTTCATGCTCAATCTTTCCAGATGGTATCTCTGTATTCTGTAATTTTATTATATTTACTATATCATCTAAAGAGATTTTATAAAAATTCAATTTTTCTGCTTCTACTTCAATAACCACTTCTTTTTCCTGTTTACCAACAATTTCAAATCTAGATACTCCATTGACCTTTCTAAGTTCCTTCTTTAATAGCTCTGCATAATTAACCAATTCATCATATGTATAATTTTCTCCTGTGATACTTAAAATAATCCCTGCAGTATCAACCAAATTCGTATTCACCTGTATATCAAGACATCCGTCAGGAAGCTCATCTTGTAAATCTTCCATCTTCTGTCTTAATTGATTCCATGCTTTATTAATATCTGTTCCATAGTCTAGTCTAACTATCACGATAGATATATTATCATTAGAATAAGAATTACAATAACTATACCCATCAATTTCAACTATTTTTTCTTCTATTTTCCTAGTTACTAATTTTTCTACCTCTTCAGGTGAAGCCCCCGGATATACAGTATAAATCATGGCAGCAGGAGCATTTAAATCTGGAAATTCCTGTTTAGGAATAATAAAATAGCTATATAATCCGAATATCATAATAAGTGCTACTATAAAAAAGGTTATTTTCCTCATCTTAATCGCAGCAGAAATTAGCTGTCTCATAAATTTACCTCCTTATTCAATCGACAATTTTTACTCTATCACCAGATCTAATGTGTTTTATATTCTCTATTACTAACTTATCTCCATTTTCTAGTCCTTCAACCATAACTCTATCTCCACATATTTCTATTATCCTTATCTTTTTCATAATAACCCTATCACCTTTAACTACATATACATAATCTTCACCATTAGTCATTATCGTACTTATCGGAATAAATATACCAGTTTCTTTGCCAACAATAATTCCCACCTTCACTATAGAACCTATTTGTAATTGTTTGCCACTTAAAGCTACATCAACACTGTAAGTTCTCGTCTGATTATCAGGTACATCATCTATATTAGTGATTACTCCTACTAAATTTTCATCATCTAATCTTACAATTGCCTTATCACCCAGTTTAACTTTATTTACATCTTTTTGAGATAATCCTACCCTAACAACCTGATTTCTATTCCTTATAATCACTACTGGCATCCCCTGCGATACCAATTCTCCTTCTTTATACAACACATCAACTACATACCCGTCCGTATCTGCAACTATTTTAGCACCTTCTAATAAACTCTTTTTATACTCATAATTTACTTTAGCCTGTTCATAATTTGCATATGCAGCATCTTTATCTTCATATCTGCCGCCCTTTAGAACCTGTTTATACTCTTCATTTGCCTGATTAAATTCAGACTTCCTAATATTAAATTCCAATTCGGCTTTATCTAATTCACTTTTTGAAACTGCTCCCTCTTCATAGAGCTTTTTTATCTTTTCGTAATTTTCATTAGCAAACTCATATGCCTCTTTAGCCTTATCAAGATTTAATTTAGCTTTATTAATCTCTTCCTCGGTAGCACCATTTGAAATTTTGTCATATTGAGATTTGGCAGCTTTCATTTGAAATTCTGCAGCTTTAACAGATAATTCTAATTCTTTTGTATCTAATTTTGCTAAAATCATTCCCTTCTTTACTTTACTGCCTTTCTGCACATATATTTTTTGTATCTTCCCAGATACCTTAAATCCAAATTTCTTTACTTCTTCAGCAGTAACTACGCCCAAATATTTTAATTCTTTGTCTCTTACTTCTTCTTTTACTTCAATAACTTTAACAGGTTTAACTTTTAATTTTGAGACGTTTGTATTATTTTCATCTATACAAGAAATAAGTAGAAGCGAAATTAAAACCATAACAATAATAAAAATTTTTCTCATAACTATCACCTCTGGAATTAAATATTTTGAATAATTATAGGTACTTGATACTTTATAAACAACATAAGATGCTTTATACTATTTTGATATTAATATCGTGAACTAGCGTTCATTTTTGACTTAAAAAAATTACTTAAATCCTATCATCAAAATTTTTAAATATAAAGCCAACAAATTGTCTTACCATATCTTTAACTTTCTCGTCATTATCATAATGTTTTAATATTAACATTACTCCCTCAATAACGCTCTTTGACAGTACATATGCAAAATAAGGTTCCGTATTGATATTACTATTTTCCGCTTTAATTTTTAAAATATTAATTATAACATTTTGGACTAACTTAACTATCTCTTCCTTCGCACATTCGTATTTAGAACCTTTACTTCCATCGATGAGGATTAATAATTCTTCTTTATATTTTAAATATATACCAACAAGTTCACTAGCCTGAACATCTATATTTAAATTTACTGTTTCTCTGTCAAAGGCATCTAATGCTTTCTGCTCACTTATGAATTTTATGAGTTCATTATATACAGGGCCTATAACTGCATAGAACAAATCATCTTTATTTTTAAAATATCTATACATATTCCCTACTGATACTCCTGCCTTTTTAGCTATATCCCTCATAGAAGCCTTTTCGTAACCCTTCTCTTTAAATTCTTTTAAAGCAGCATTATATATATTATCTCTTATTTCGTCTTTCAATATTTGCATCTTATTAATAAACCCCCGTTCATTATTCTATTATAATTATAATACCATAAAACAAACTTCATTTCAAAATAATTACATTTATTTGGACAAACAACAAAATATTTAGTATTATAAATTCAAAATAAGCATTCGAAGGGCAGGGATGTTTTTGGATAAAAATATACCCGAATTAAATAAAATATATGATACTTTAGTAAAAGTATCTAATGCAATAGTTAGCGTTATTAATGTCGATATAACAATTGTAGATAAAAATTTAAATAGAATTACTGCAACCGGTAAATATATAAGCAGTATTGGCAAAAAGATTGATAAAAGCTGCCTTTTCGCATATGCATTAAAATGTGGAAAAAGCTTCATTATAGAAAACCCAAGAGAACATATAGCATGTGAAGGTTGCCAAAATAAGGCTAACTGTAAGGAATATGCTCAAGTTTGCTGCCCTATAAACGTTGATGGAAATACAGTTGGAATAATAGGACTTATAGCATTTAATGAAAAACAAAAAAATATCATTCTAGAAAAGAAAAAAAACTTATTAGATTTTTTAAATAGAATGGCAGATTTAATAGCTTCAAAATTAAAAGAAGATAAAAAAACCGAAGAAATTACATTAATGGCAAAAGAATTAGAAATTCTCGTCAACTCAATTGACACAGGAGTAATATTTACAGATGAAGATGGAAATATAGTTCGCTATAATTCTATTGCTGATGAAATTTTTCAACTGGATAAAAATAAAATCAAAAACATTAATACAATCATAGATAACCTATCTATAAAAAATTTATCATCAATAGAAAAGAACCTTCAAAAAAACAGGACTTTTAACTATAAAGTAAATAACTCAAGGTTTAGAGGTATATATAATGCCAAACCGATAATAATAAATAAAAAAATCATAGGTTATATATTCACTTTTAATAAAATGAAAGAAATAATTAAAGTAGTAAATGATGTTACAGGTAATAATAGAATTACTACCTTTGAAGACATAATTGGAGAAAGCAGGGAAATCAACCTAGTTAAAAATTATGCAAAAAAAATATCAAAAGGAACTTCAACTGTTTTAATACAAGGTGAAAGTGGAACTGGAAAAGAATTATTTGCAAGGGCAATACACTTCTCAAGTAATAGAAGAAATTACCCATTTATACCAATAAACTGTGGAGCTATACCAGAAAATTTAATAGAAAGCGAACTTTTCGGATATGAAGAAGGAGCATTTACAGGAGCGAAAAAAGGCGGAAAAATAGGCAAATTTGAACTTGCACATAAAGGAACAATTTTTTTAGATGAAATAGGAGATATGCCTATCCATATGCAGACAAAATTATTAAGAGTCCTTCAAGAAAATGTAATATGCAGAATTGGAGGAAATACTTTAGTCCCTATTGATGTAAGAATAATAGCTGCTACAAACAAAGATCTTGAAAAAAAAGTTGAAGAAGGAGAATTTAGAGAAGATTTATACTATAGGCTAAATGTAATTCCAATACACCTGCCACCATTAAGAGAAAGACTAGATGATATCAAGATTTTAGCCAATAAATTCCTAGATAGATTTAATATAAAGCTAAACAGAAACATAGCCAAATTTTCAGAAGATGTCATAGCACTATTTTTAAATTACAATTGGCCTGGAAATGTCAGAGAACTTCAAAATGTAGTAGAATATGCAGTAAACATGTCAACAGACAATATTATAACTATCGACGACTTACCTAAACGTTTTAAAAATATGCATTCAGAAATTAATGTAAATAATGATAATAAAATCACTCCAATTAGCGAGTTAGAAAAGCAGGAAATTATTAAGGCCCTTAAAATATACGGCAATAGCAAAAAAGGCATAAATCAAGCTGCTAAAGCTCTAGGTATAAGTAGAGCAACAATTTATAGAAAAATAAAATTATATGGATTAAAATAAGTCTCATTTTGAGAAGACAATCTCAATTTGAGACTTATTTTTTCTTTTTTTGTTCTCATTTTGAGACTTAATACGTTCAAAATGTGATTTTTTCAATTGGCATAAATATTGCGTTTATAATCTTTAGAAACAATTCGTTACTCATAAATAAGCACATCTATATGGAGGTGTATTTAATGAACATCAAAGATGTTATCCTAGATACTCTAAAAAAAGAAGTAGTTCCTGCAATAGGATGTACTGAACCTGTCGCGGTAGCTCTTACATGTACAAAAGCTAAAGAACTTTTAGAAAGTGATAATATTATAGAAGCTACAATTTTAGTGAGTCCTAACATATATAAAAATGGATTAGGAGTAGGAATTCCCAATACGAGTGAAATAGGACTTGATATCGCTGCAGCTCTTGGAATTGTAGGTGGAAAATCTGAAAAAGATTTAAGAGTATTAGAAGATATCTCAAACAAGCAGGTTGAAAAAGCTAAAAAAATGCTAGAAGAAGGGATTATTAAAATTGGAATAAAAAATACTCAAGAGAAGGTTTATGTAGAAGTTAACTTAAAATCTAACTCTAATTATTCTAAAGTTATAATAAGAGAAATGCATAATAATTTCACCCATTTAGAAACTGACGGCAAAATAATTTTCCAAAAAAATCATATCAGTCAATCAGAAAATAATCAATCAGATGAATTATTTAATTTAAAAATCAGAGATATCATTAAAGAAATTGAAAAAATCGAACCTTCTAAATTAGAATTTTTATTAGAAGGAATTGAAATGAATGAAAAAATTGCTAATGTAGCTCTTGAAAAAAAACTTGGAATCGGTGTTGGATACAGTATATATGAAAACATAAAAAATAATATTATTGCTGATGATTTGACAAATACTGCCGCAATGCTTACTGCAGCAGGTGCAGATGCGAGAATGTCTGGATTGAATATGCCTGTAATGAGTTCTAATGGAAGCGGAAATAATGGACTAACTGCTATACTTCCAATTGCAGCGTATAAGAAAAAATATGATGTCGACAACGAAAAAATTGTAAAAGCTCTAGCAATAAGCCATATAATAAACTGCTATATCAAACACTATATAGGACGTTTATCTGCTTTATGCGGTTGTTCAGTAGCTGCAGCTACTGGTTCTGGTGCTGCAATAGCCTATCTTATGGGGGCAGATAGTAATCAGATAGATGGGGTTATAAAAAATATGATTGCAAATTTGAGTGGTATGATATGTGACGGCGCTAAAGTAAGCTGTGCATTTAAACTAGCAACAGCAGCTTCAACGGCTGTGCAATCTGCTTTGTTAGCAGTAAATGACAGTATCGCTCTTCCTAGAAACGGAATAGTTGCAGAAAGTGCAGAAGAAACGATTAGAAATTTAGGGATATTAAGTAAGGAAGGTATGAATACTACTGATAAAGTTATTTTAGAAATTATGAGTAAATAGATTTTAAATGATAAAAACGTGGCAAATTATCTTATGCCACGTTTTTTGAATTTAATTCTTTTAATTTTTTAATGTCTTTTTACCGTTCAACAAATAATAAAATATCTTTGAAAAGCTATTTTTACTTGTTCCTCGTGAATACGCCTCCCGGCAAACATATCCAAGGTATTTTTATCAGATTAAAATCTCATAGTACCTACAACTCCTTTCTAATGCTCTTTATAGTATTTGTAAAGTTGGTGAATAGCTTGTCTTGACACTCCATATAGATTAGCAATTTTTTGAAAAGTAAAGCGTTGTTCTTCAACCATTTTCAATAGAACTTCTTTTGGGAGTTTACTTCTTAAAGAATTAGTACGTGCTTTAACAATTTTTCTTTTTCTATATTTAAGGCCTTGTTTTTCAATCCACTGTTTCACATTTATATTTTCAGTTTGAGCTAAATAATGCACTTTATCATATAATTTTTTATAGTAAGACAAATTATAAACTTCACCGTCTGGATAAAGTGTATTTAATATTTGTACGACTTTTTGTTTTTCTTTTACCAAATCTAACACCAGTTGCACCTCCAATAACGAACTTTATTAAAGGGACTTACTTCAATAAATGGTAAGTCCCTCAACTCTAATCACCAACCTGTTTAATAAAATCACTAATTATACTTGCACTAACTCTTTATCCTCAATAACCTTTTTAGCTCTAAGAAATCCAAGAATAACTGTCTCTTTATCAGCTCCTTCAAATAATTTCTTGAATAATCCCGTGAGCTCCCTAGGCTCTATTTTACCCAAAATAGCTAAGTGTGAAAGCATTAGAATAGCTGTATCTGCTTCTATCTCTTTATTTTTAAGTGCCTTTTTTAATTTTTCAACAAAATATTCTTTTTGAAATTCAGTGTATTTTTCCATATTATTCTCTCCCTTATATACCTGCAAGTATCTTTATTTTAATAAAATCTTCACTTGCCATATCTTCTACTCATCTTTTCTTTAATATAATCTTTTGTAATAAATCCCATTCCTAATTTTGCAAAGTCACTTACTGCTTCGCTTCTATCATCATAGACAGCTATACGCTCCCAAATTTCTTTTTGTCCGTCTTTATTAGTAACTAAGCTAAAACGTTGTATTTCTTTTGATTCTTCTATAAATACATAGTCTCTTTTTGCCATATATGTCACCTCTCACCTTGCTTTAATGATATTTTCCATTTAATTATATAACATCATTAGTATTATTTAATATACTATTTTTCTAAATTCCATAAAAATTTCCTTCAAAAAATCTTATTTAAATTTTTGCATTTTCAAACAATATAATTGCATTTTCGGAAAATATTATTGAAAATGGAAGGCTGTTTTTATATAATTAGCATGAAATGTTAGAAAATTATTCTAACTTTTCATGCTTTTTCTTATTTTTTAAGTAGATAATTTTAAATATAATTTCCGTAATGGATGTTGGAAAAATCTTCCTTGCTTTATTTAAATCGAAGATTTTGTTCCATAACTCTAGCAATGTTATTTATGATTTCTAGCATAGGAACAAAATCTACTTGCATTGGTTGGTTCAAAATATACTATATGGACATATAACCAAATAACAAATGATAAGTATATATCGTTCACATTAAAGTATATGGATAGTAGGATAATGTAAGAATTACGAGAATTATAAAAGGGAGATTTAGAATAATGAATAGAAATATTCTATTAGGAATTTTATTAACTATTTTGATTCTATCCTTATTTGTTGCATGCAGTAAAGATAAAGAAAATTATTTAAAATATAGTTATAAACATGAAGAAACATCTTTTAGCTTCGAATATCCAGAAAATTGGGTGGTTGAAATAGAACCTAGATGGCCAGGAGACTCCGAGGCTGGAATTGAAGCAAGCCCAGATGATGGAGTATCTATTTATATTGATGGCGATAATGAAAATTGTATATGTATATTTGGCTCCTATAGTCCAATTTTATATGATCCGCCAGATGATATAAATTTATACAGAAGATTTGAATCAAAGATAGACAATATTGAAAAAATGGATATAATAAAGTCAGATGAAAGAATATATTATATTGTATTTAAAGAAACAGAAAAATCTGTGGTTTTTTATAATGCAGTAGTTAATGTAAATGAAAACTTCTATAGCAAACATGAAGATATAATTTGGCATATTCTAGGAAGTGTAGAAATAAAATAATGAAACAAAAAAAGCCGTCAAACTGTATGAAAACAAGTGTATAATTCTTTATAAATAAAATTAAATTTACAAGAATTTAGTTATTAAATTTAATAAGCATATATTATGTTAAAAGATAACAAGAATCTAATCCCCTTTCATATATCCATACATGTACAATTTAAGCAAATCCTTTGAGTTATATTCTGGTCTACCCGTTTTGGCTGGTATAGCTCTTATAAACCCTAGCTCTTTCATATCTAATTTATCTACATAGGCATCTATGACTCTTACTGGATTATCTTCTGCTATTGAATAACTATATCTCTTTGGTTAATGAGTTTTTACACAGTCTACCGTCTCCTTGTATCCTTTAAACTAATTCCTCGATCCATACTTCCCCCTTGTATCCTTAAGGGATATTAAGTAAAAAAGGCATGAATACTAACGATAGAATCATTTAAATTATGAGTAAATAGATTTTAAATGATAAAAACGTGGCAACTTTAAATTATGCCACGTTTTTTGAATTTAATTCTTTTAATTTTTTAATGTCTTTTTCTAAAAGATTTAATATCTGAATAGCTCTATTAATCTCTTCATCAGTAATATAATTATTTTCCTTAACCAATTGCTTATAATTTTTAGTTATAGAACTATATACTTCATGATATGATTTAATAAATTTAAGCATATCTTTATCAAATCTTTTTTCATCAATCAACTTTTGAATAACCTTATTAAGATTTTGAGAGAATTTCTTCGTTTCATAATGCAAATTCAAACTACATCCAAACAGCTTTTCTATCTCTTCATCTCCATATCTAGGATTAAATATTGTTACCATTGAAGGAAATGAATTTGCAACACCTTCAGTATATGATAGTCTTCTTATTAATTCATCTTTTGAATAAGTATCGCTAAATTCTTTTATAAAATATAGATTTGACTCAATACTTTCTAATAATAAAGCCTGATTAAGTAAATGTTCTCTAATTCCTTCTTTATAGAATAATCCTTTAGAGTCATCTATTTTCTTATTTACTCTATTACAAGAAACTATCACTAAAATGCTAATAATAAATATTATTATAACTATAAACTTTTTAGATTTCATACCTTTACTCCTCATTTTATTTTTAAAAAAGATGTTTGGATTGTTTGGATATCTTCAGAATGAATATTATATATGTAATCAACCTAATTTATGTTTAAAAATAAATAGGTAAATACTTTGTTTGATGATTATGATGAATATACTGAAAGTTTTTATATACATACATGGAAAAATTCTTATATAGAAGAGGCTCAAAAAGTGATTTGAACGTAATCATAGTTACTCTTTTTTATTTAAAGGTACTATTTTGATCCAGCTAAAATCTTTATTAAATTTCTTTTCTGTATATGAAAAAAATAAATATGTTGTGATTTGTTTTCAACTATCAAATCAATCAAATAACTATAATAATAATTATCTTCAAGATTTTCAAGTTGTTTCAGAGTTGCTCTAATGTTAATATCTTCAAGTTTTATTGACGGTTTCAGAGTAAAATAATACACGTTACCTAAAATTATAAAAAAAGAAATAATAGTTATTATTAATAATGATGTTTTATTTTTCATATCATCCTTCAATTATTTGATTAGGTTTTGTTAAGTTATATATCTTTGCTCAACCAAATTCAATATAACCGCTTTTTCAAAAATATGCATAATGCATATTTTTGTATCGTAATCTGATTCTCCCTTTTTAATTATAATATAACATCATTAGTATTATTTGTATATACTATTTTTCTGATTTTCATAAAAATTTCCTTCAAAAAATCTTATTTAAATTTTTGCATTTTCGGGCAATGAAATAACAATTGGACACAAAAAAATATAAGGGGACGGTTCTTCTGTTTCCTTAAAGATACACTAGAACCGTCCCCTTGTGTCCTTTAAACTATTTTATCGATCCATACTTCTTCTACTGAAAAACTTTGCTCCATTATTTTTTTTACATCTAATGCTTCATTATAATTGTTCACAGTTATAGCTACTTCTTCTCCATAGTGACTTGAATAAAATTTCGGTTCATCATTCCTATACAAATTTACAGTAAACCACTTAATATATCCTGAACTTGTTAGATAATCACTTAATAAAAGCCTCTTTATTCTATCATCAATTAAGCCCTTATAAACCAACTCATTAGTTTCAAAATTATCAACCTTTTCACCTAATAAACTAATATCTTCTATCGATTTTACATCATCTGGCCAAAGTCTGAACTCATATCTATCTGCCGTCTTTAATGCAATAGATATAGCCTTCTCCCACCAATCATAACTTTTATATATATTTGCAAGTGGATTTTCTGAT
>NZ_JBFWFX010000027.1:0-19005 GCF_050286925.1 Caloranaerobacter longqiensis | reverse complement strand
TACCTTTCCTAAAACAACATGGTAAAACCTTAATAGAAGAAATAGCTATGGAGAAATATAAGCCTCAACCAGTTAGGAGAGTGGAAATTCCAAAGCCAAACGGAGGAGTTAGACTTTTAGGAATACCTACGGTAGTAGATAGATTTATACAACAAGCAATAACACAAATATTAATAAAAGTCTACGACAAAGAATTTTCGGAAAACAGTTATGGATTCAGACCTGGCAGAAATGCTCACATGGCAGTAAAGAATGCAAAAGAATATATAAATGAAGGATATACATGGGTAGTAGATATAGACCTTGAAAAATTCTTTGATAGGGTTAACCATGATATTCTCATGTCAATTTTAGCAAAGAAAATAAAAGATAAAAGAGTATTAAGACTGATACGTAAATATCTAGAGTCAGGAGTGATGATAGGAGGATTATACACAAAAACAGAAGAAGGAACTCCGCAAGGAGGACCAATCAGTCCATTACTTAGCAATATCCTTTTAGATGTATTAGATAAAGAACTCGAAGCAAGAGGGCATAAGTTCTGTAGGTATGCCGATGACTGCAACATTTATGTCAAAAGCCAAAGAGCAGGGAAAAGGGTCATGGAAAGTATAACAAAATTCCTAGAGAAAAGGTTAAAACTAAAGGTTAATAAAGAAAAGAGTGCAGTCGATAGACCATGGAGAAGGAAATTTTTAGGATTTTCCTTTTATTATAAAGAGGGTGAGATAAGAATAAGACCCCATGAGAAAAGCATAAAGAGATTAAAAGATAGAATAAGGAAAATTACAAATAGAAATACAGGAATAAGTATGGAGATAAGAATAGAAAGACTAAACTTTCTAATAGTTGGTTGGGTAAACTATTTCAAAATAGCAGACATGAAAGCGAAATTAAAGAAGATAGACCAATGGACTAGGAGAAGATTAAGAGCATGTTTTTGGAAACAATGGAAGAAGGTTAAAACGAGGTTTAAGAACCTCAAAAGATTAGGAATTCCAGAGTATAAGGCATGGCAATATGCTAATACCCGAAAGGGTTACTGGCGTATATCTAATAGTCCTATATTAAGTAAGACCTTGAATAACCAGTATTGGTTAAATCAAGGTCTCAAATCACTTTCTATGCAGTATAAGAAATTGAACTTAACCTAATGAACCGCCGTATACCGAACGGTACGTACGGTGGTGTGAGAGGTCGGTAGATGAATTAATCATCTACCTCCTACTCGATTAAATTTACGTATGAAAAATAATTCATGAACAAATGAACAATTAACTATAAGGAGGATTTAAGATGCAAAAAAACTGATATTACTAAGTTAGAAAAATGGAAAGTTGAGTCTAATATTACAAATTTAAATTTAAAAACTATTTGTATGGAAATAGAAAATGGCAATAATGACCTTGGAGGCATAAACTTAAAACCATTTTATCAGAGAGAATATAAATTTACTAGAAAAGATGAAAGTCTATTAATTGAATCTTTACTAGCTGGTATTCCAATGTCAACAATATATCTTGCATCTGACACTACTAGAGTTCCTCATGTAAGTAATGTTATTGATGGTCAACATAGATTGTTAGTGGTTTATAGGTTTTTAAATAATAAATTTAGTTTAACAGGATTAGAAAAATATAAATTTTTAAATGGCATGAGATTTTTCGAACTACCACCAGAAATTCAAAATAAGTTATTTTATTAGGTAAGCTTAACTTTACAATTTATTCATGTTCAAAATAATCCTGAATTAGAAATAGAAATTTTTACAAGATATAATAGCAGTAGTTCTAATCTTTTTTATCTTCATTTTTAAGATATATCTATCAAATCAAATTTGAATTAGGGTAAAAGCGAAAATTATTTGGAGTATGGTGAGAAAAAATAAAAAAAATTATCAATATTACAAATTTCTACAAATTTTTCATTTTATATATGATATTATGTTTTTAAGTATTTTTATTTGTTATACTTTCTATGCATAGAAAAGTATAAAATTTCTAAGGAGGTGAAAACATATGGAAAAACGTATGGAAAAAGATATTTCTTTATCAGAATTAATGAAGAAAGTAAATACTAGAAAAGAAGAAGATTTAACTGCTAAAGGTAAAACTATTAAATGCATAATAGGAGGGCAATTAGCTGATACAGTATAATTCAGTTAATTAAATAGTAGGGTGATATCACCCTACTATTTAATTAACTCATATCATAATTTATAGTAATATAATAATAATGCAATAAAATAATAACGAAAAGGGGATAAAATATGTATAATATTGGACATGTTCATTTCGATATTACTCAAGCGTGTAATCTTAATTGCAAATACTGTTTTTATTATGAAAATGATAGTATTAAGACAACTGACCAAGATTTATCTTTTGATATAATTAAAAGAGTGATAAATGAAATTGAAGAATTAGGGACAGATACGTTAAATTATACGTTTTCAGGTGGAGAAGTTTTTCTTAGAGATGATTTTTATGATATCCTAGATCTAGTTAGACATAGAAAGATTAAAATATTAACTAATGGATTATTAATTAAAAACAGTGATATACTTAAATTAAGTTACTATGATAATATTGAAGAAATAAGAATTAGTTTTGATGGTTTTAATGGTAATAAAAAGAACAGATTGATAAATGATTCAGATTATTTATGGGAAAGAATTAAAACAATTTCTGACACAAAGGGAATACCTATATCTATTAATACTATTATTACAAGGCATAATTATAATGAATTAATAGATATATACAATTCTCTTAAAACTCTAGATTCTTTCTATCAATGGAAAATAGATATGCCATTTTTTAGAGGACGGTATACAAAGACACATGATGAACTTTATGTTTCCAATGAAAAAATAGTTAGTGAAATAAAAAAATTATTAGAGATATATAAAAAGGATAATATGCCTTTTAGAATAGAAGTTAAGAATTTATTTAAACCTGAACTTATAAATGGTAAAATAATTAAGTTTGATGCAAACGAACATCCTTGCAATTACAATATTGGATCAATAACAATTCGGGGAAATGGAGATGTAGGATTTTGCCCATCATTGCCATTAAACTTTGGTAATATTAAAGAGCAATCTATCAAGGAAATTACCCAAAATACTAAATTCAATGATTTTATCAACTTAAAAGTATCACAAATATCTGAAAAATGTTTAGACTGCAAATATTTAGAGCTTTGCGGGGCTGGTTGCAGAGCAGATTCTTATCTGCTTACTAAATCATTAAATGAAATAGATAGGATAAGTTGTGATATTTTGCCATATATTGAAACAGATATATTACCTATATTCATGAAAGGGTCTGTTTAATATGATAAAAATAAATCAATACTTTTTACCTGATGAAGTAGAGTTAGTAAGTTATAATAATAATCTATATCTATTTAATCGTGCATTATTGACATGTTTTAAAGTCCCCAAAAGATTGTTACCTAAATACAATAGTAGAAATTTATCAGTTACAGAACTATTAGAATACTTTAATAAAGAGATTATATCAAAATTATTGGAAAAGTATATATTGATTTCAGATGAAGATAAAGAAGATTATTTGAAATTAGTTGCAAAAGATTTTCAAGGGAAAACTATAAGAAAATTAGTTCTTTTTACAACTTATAACTGTAATTTGCAATGCTCATACTGTAAAATTAGAAAAGATAAATCAACTGCTAGTAACATGCCTAAAGATATAGCTATAAAGGCAGTTGATTTCTTTTTAAATCAAGAAGACTTTTTAAAGAAACAGAATGAACTGCATTTTTATGGTGGAGAACCATTATTAAACAAAGATTTAATAATATACATAGGAAATTATATAAGAAAGAAAGGTTATTCTAACAAAGAAATTAATTTGAAAGTTGTCTCTAATGGATTTAACATTGATGAAAATATAATAAATATTTTTGATAAATTAGATATTAATGTTACATTTTCATTTGATGGCAATGAAAGTATTCATAATAAATATCGCTATTCGGATAGTTATAATTCTTATGATACAGTCATAAAAGCAATGAATACTTATAAAGCTTTAAATAAAAAATTTGGAGTATCATGTACCATAACGAAGGATAATATTGAATTATTGCCTGAAATTGTTGAATGGCTTAATAAAAACTATAATATACCATCAATAGGTTTTAACGTGAACTATCTAAATGATGATATTTCTTATAAAATGCTTTCAGATAAACTGATTCAAGCTTTTTCAAAAGCCCTCGAACTAGGTGTATGGGAAGATAGAGTTGGGAGATCTATTAGGAAATTTATTCCTGACAATTTATATCAAATACCTAAAGATTGCAAACATTGTGGTAATATTTTAGCTGTATCTCCAGAAGGAAAAATTGGTCCGTGTCCTTTTTTGATAAAAGATGAAAAATATACTTTTTTATCTGTATTTGATTTAGATATATCTATTTATAATAAATTTCCTTTTTTAGATTGGAATAATCGTAGATTCAATAATATAGAGAAATGTAATAAATGTACTTTCGCTAGGTTCTGTACTCTAGGGTGTCCTATTGATCATAACGGGGAAACTGTATCTTTAGAAAATCATAGAGAGATTATGTGTTACTTATCAAAAGCTATTTTCTACTGGTATTTAGAAAATATGCATGTAGGAGAGTAGTAAATATTATGGTGAAATTAGTATTATCATTATTCTTTTCTAGAATAGGTACTCTTGCAGGGTATATTGGAACAATTTTTTTAACAACTAAACTAACTGATTCATCTGTATCATTAAGTATAATAATACTTTGTCAATCATTGCCTATATTTATAGTAGGTTCTTTTGGGGGATGGGTTATTGACAGATACTCTATTAAGAAAATACTGATTATTTCAGATATTTTAAGAGCAATAATATTAATTGCATTATTCTTCTTAGCTAAATATAATCTTATTAAAATGTGGCATCTTTACACAGGAACTATTTTTATTTCAATCCTTACAGCTTTATATAAACCTTCTATAGAATCTATTATAACAAGTATTGTTGAAGTTGATAAAAGGAGAGCTATTAATGCTTTTAATGAATTATTTTATTATATTGCAGGTGTAATAGGACCACCTGTTGGAAGTATCCTGATTACTAAGTTTGATTATAGTTATAACTTTATGTTTGATGGAGTTAGTTATATTTTTGCATTAATCTTAATGTTATCATTAACTAAAAAACTAATATTAAAAAGCACTAATATTGAGCCATCTAAAACTAATGTTGTTGAATTACTGAAAAATAATTATACATATATAACAAATAATAGAGCCAATTTAGTTTTATTAATTTTCATGACTTATATGACTTTTATATTAAGGCCTATGTCTCTTATTATACCTGTAGTTTGTGAGGAAATATTTAATGATGCTAAACTATTTGGATATATTCTTACTTTTTTTTCTGCTGGTGGAATTTTAGGTGCAATATCTGCAAAATATATCAGAGAGTCATCAAAACCTACTAACTATATAATAATTTATTCAATATTAATTTCTTTTATTTTAGCTATTTTATCTTTTTTAACTCAAATTCAACAATTTACACTTATATTATTTATATATGCTTTTTCTAAAGCTCTAATGGATGTTCACTATAAAACTTTATTACAGAATCATTCTAAGGAGGAAATTAAAGGATTTATTTTTTCTGTTTCAAATTCCATTATCAATGCAGCAGGACCTTTAGGTATTTTAGTAACAGGAATAGTAATAAATCATATTTATATATTAAACATATTTAAATATATGAGTATCTTAATAGTGTTCTTTATGTTGCTATCTATTATTGTATTAAAATTACGTCTAAATAGTAATTCTTAAGCTAATGTGGATATTTTGATTTCTAATAAAAAGTAGCCTTTATAATAATAATTTTAAAAAAGGAATCTTAAAAGATGTTGATTTTGATCAACATTCTAGATATAAAGAGTGTAATATTTAAGCAGGAGTTTTTATAAACGAAAGAAATTTAATATACTACTTTTTTATGGTATATTGCAATATATGATAAGATATAAAAAAGAGTACCATAAAATCATTTTTAAAGCATATAAAAAGATATTTATTTTTTTAAAGCTTTTTTATTTTTTTACTCAGTGCAACAAAATTTATATTGTGTTGCAGTCACCTAAAACCTTAAAACATTGATATAACTTGTATAAAAGATGATTTTAAAAATCATCTTTTTTATTTAGTGTTTTTCAGTGCAACATATCATATGATATAATTATAATATGTTGAATTAGCAGTAGGGACAGTATTTAACATAGTAAAAAAATACTCATCAGTTCAGAACAAAAAACAATAATAGAACGTTTTAAAAGCCCATATAAGCGTTTTTTATGGACAAGCCATTTTAAAATTATTACCTAACAAAAAAACAAGCCTTAAAATTCAAATATGAGCGTTTAAAAATGTATTTTTAATAAAGGATTATATAAAATCAATGCAGTTCGTTCATAAATTAAAAAATGAATTTACTGCAAAAATAAAAACTTAGCAGCAATCAAGATTTGATATAATAAAAAATATAAATCAACAAACAACATTTTTGCTTATAAGAAATATGCCATTAGATATTTATCTATGGCGGATTTTTAAAAATAAGAGGATTGTTAAAAATGCAGAACTTGCTAAAATTTTGATTTAGCAAAAATCTGCATTTTTTGTTTTTAAAAGTGAGTATAGGATTTCTAAAAAAACCGCAATCGCAATATTGGATAGATCTACATAAAATTTTGAGAAAGGATGTTAAATGATGCTAAAAACCATTATCAATGTTTTAAATTTTATATCATATGCATTGTTATATTTAATTTTAGGAATAGCAACTAGTGTATTATGCATAATTTTATTTGGGCTGAAGATTAAGATAGACACTAAATACTTAAAACTTGAAATAGAAGGAGGAATATATAAAAATAGACGTTAATATCATCAAATTTAGAAACACAAGGTTTCACTTTACAATTATTGAGAAGAGGTGGTTTATTGCAGACTTTTTATGATTACTATAGAGAGTTAAAAGATTTAAAGTATAAATATATAGAACTTATTAATGGGCTAACAGAGAATAAAGCTGTTGATACAACTTATATAAGATGTGAGAATTATATAAAATCTCCAGTATAGAGGTTATAAAAGAGAAGAAAGAGGAATATGTAGAAAGACTTAGAAAGATACAAGGAATAATTAGGTTTATTGATACATTTATATTTTATCCTAGCTCAGATTTAGAACTACTTCTAGCGTTACTCATTGTGAAGGAAAGACTCAACGGTAAGACTATAGCAGTTATAAAAAAGAATATAGGTTAAGTCATAGGAGATATAAAGAACTAGAGAAGATAGCAATAGATTTTATAGAATATAATCTTATAAACAATGGAATTATAGAGACTCGTTTTAAAAAATAAAAGCATGTAATTTTGAAATAACCCCTAGGGGGGTGAAATTTCTACAACTTTTCATTGGAAACCGTGCGGGCAGTCTTTTTCACATAAAATTCGTTTTATTTCATAAATGGGGTAAATTGGAATATGATGTCTTATTTAATCATTAAATATTTCTAGCTGGAAGATTAAATATATTTCTATAATGGGTAAGAAGATTAGTCTATATCTTTGCAACTACTTCTGGTAGTATCAAATAGATTTTTAATAGTTGGATGTTATGGATTAATAGAAGAATAAAAGATAAAATGAATTAGATAAAAAGAAATGGATTTATTTTAAAGAACTGATTTTATGAGAAATTAAAATGGATTTACTAATAAGAGGCTATTCTATTAATTCTTTTCTATATAAACAATCTATATAGTTTTCCATATAGGAAATTGTTTTTAAAATCCAGTTTAATGTTGTTACAGGGGGTAGGGGGGGTTAATTTTTTACAACCTTGAGCTGCGAAACCGCACGCCCACCTTCGCTTAAAGAAAATTCCCTAAATGAAGTAAAAGGGGGAATATTATTATATCGTTATTTAAAACTAAAAAACGTTAAATACAGTGCAAGCTACATATAAGTTATAAACTGGAGTATAAAGAATTGAAATATGATAAATTACCATTTGTAACGGTAAAACTTTTAACGATATAATTAATTTTTGTTTATTTGTGTTTGTGTTGTTTTTTTATAACAAATGATAACAAATGCTAACACTTTAAAATATAAACGTTCCAAATTTAGAAATCTTTAAATTAACAAAACAAACACGAATAGGCATATTAAAGGTTAGAGATGTGTAATGCCAAGCAATACAATTGGAACGAAATTGGAACGAAGGGGTGCAAAAATGCACCCTTATATTATAACGAAGGGGTGCAAATTGCACTTTTATATTTTTTGGAACGATTTGAAGAAAAAACAATTATAAAGAATCAAAAAAGATAAAAATAAAAGCATTTTATACATAACGGCCTCATAAAACGGTCAGATTTTAATTTTTTTACACTTAATAGTTTATATAGGTATATTAAATATAGAAATGGCCCTTAAAACGCAAATGAGAGCCTCTAAATGCATTTTAAAATTGTATCTTCTAATAATGAATTGGATTTCATTCGAATAAAGATAAACATAAAAAAATTAAAAATAAAAGTTTACAAATAAACATAAGTAAGATATTATATAAATATAATGAAAATACCAGGAGGTGATTGCTTAATGAGCGATAAAAAAGAATTAAGAGGTAGGCCTCAAAAGTGGGAAGAAGGTGAAATTGTAAGAAAGACTTTTATATTGACTCCAGTAATAGAAAAGGCTTTAAAACTAAAAACAATGATAGAAGGAAGACAAGTTAATGAATTAGTACGAGAAATATTGACAGCTGCAATAGAAGATAAATATTTCAAGTTAGCAGAAAAAGCGATAAAAGAAAATAAAGAAGTAGAAGAAGTTGTGAGAGAATTAATTAATAAGGTAATAGAAAAGGAAGGAATGTAAGAATTTAAGAAGTAAAAAATTTAAGAATTTAAGAATTTAGGAATTAAAGAATTTAAGAAGTCAAGAATTTAGAAATAAAAAAAGGGGGAATAGGGTTATGTGTAGAATTATTAGTATTTTTAATCAGAAAGGCGGAATAGGGAAAAGTACAACTACAGTTAATCTTGGAGCTGCACTAGCTGAAAAAGGGAAAAAAGTTTTATTGGTAGACATGGATCCTCAAGCCAATACAACAGTAAGTGTTGGCATAGATGATGAAGAATTAGAAATAACTATTTACGACCTATTAACAGAGAAAAAAGTTAAGAAGGAAAGAATTTTAGAAGTTATACAGGAAACTTCTTATGAAAGACTTCATGTATTACCTTCAGATATTACGTTAAGTAATGCAGAGATTACATTAAGTAATGCAATAAGTAGAGAAACTATATTAAGTCGAGTTTTAGAGCAAATTAGAAAAGATTATGATTTTATTTTAATTGATTGTCCTCCATCATTAGGGTTGCTTAGCATTAATTCTTTGGTAGCCTCTGATGGTATAATAATACCAGTAGCAACTTCATTTTTTAGCATAAAAGGAATTAAACATTTACTTAACACAATCACTTTAATACAAGATAATTTAAAACCACAACTTGAAATAATGGGAGTTTTAATTACAATGTTTGATAAAAGAAAAAATATAGCAAAAAGCATTAAGAGTGATTTAATTAAAACTTTTGGAGATAAAGTGTTTGATTCGGTGATTAGAGTAAACAGTCAAATAGAATATGCCCAAGACAATAGAATACCTATAATCTATTATAATAAAACATGCAATGGATATATTGATTATATGAACTTTGCGGAAGAGGTGTTAGCATATGAGTGGCAGTAGAGGAATTTTAGAAGGTTTAAATAGAAATTCTAAAAAAGATAAGAATTTAAGAAGTAAAGAATTTAAGAATTTAGGAAGTGAAGAATTTAGCATTAAAAGAAGTTATACATTAAGACCATCAACAGTAAAGAAACTTCAGGAGCTTAAAGTATTTATTTATGATAATCCGGATATAACTTACAATGAGATAGTTGATGAAGCTATTTGTTTACTTTACGAACACAAGAAAAGGAGAGAATAGGATGTTAATAAAAATATGGAATGTAGAGGAATTGGCTAAAGTTAAAGGATTAAGTGTTTCTATTGATAATTGGATGATGGAAATTACTTATAAAATTGATGGAGAAGAATTTGAAAAAATAACTTTCAGTAAACAAGAAAGTTTCGAAGCTTATATTAAAGAATTGAAAAAATATGGAGTAAATATCAAAGAATAAAAGTCAGATAAATTGCAATTTTAAGGTTTATTATAACGTATTATAATGTGAAATAGAAATCTTTTTTAACATTATAAGAAAACGACTAAAATTTTAATATAATTCCCCTTATCAAAATGCTTTTAAATGTTGAAATTTACAATATAAAAAGGAAACAAGTTAAATTTCCTATAATGTGTAATTATAAAAAAAGATTTAAGAGGCTGGAGAGCCTCTTTTTTATGTCTTTAATACAGTTTAATAATTAATATTTTTAATTAGGACATGCAATATTTTTTATAGTGTTACATAAAATTTACTATACGCTGGGTTATTCGTTGAGATATACATAAAACTATACGAACGGAACGACTAAAAGAATAGGTAAAATACAACATTTTAACTTGTACGAAAACTTCCTATACCCCAGCAGCACTCTCGCCCCCCGCCCGGCGCTGCCGCCGCACCGCTCGCACAGCCGCTCGCAGCTGCCGCACGCAGCCACCAGCGCCCAGGCCAGCCAATGCCCAACTAAAAAAATAATCAAAGGAGGTGCAATAAAATGCAACAAAGCAAAAAAAATCTTGACCTATTTACTATAGGATTAATGGCTTTAATTACAGGTTCTATAGGTTTAAATTGGTTTAATTTATCAGTGTGGGGCTATTTTCTATATGGATTAGGTATTGCAAGTTGTGGCTATCATGTATTGGATAAAAGTAGAGGTTTTAAGATACTATGGGAAAATTTAAAATTATACAAAGGAGAGGTTTATCCTATTTTGAAAAGGAAGAAAAAAACGCCTTATGGATATGATTTGAGATTCACTTTACCAGCTGGATTAAGTACAGAAGACTTCGAAAAAAACAAAACTGCAATAGAGCAGTATTTAGATAAAAAAATCAAGATTAGATATGAACACAAAACTTTAATTATTGAAGTTTACAATAAATCTTTAAGTAAACATAAATTTGAAGTAGTTAAAACTAATTCAATAGTTGAATTTCCGGTGGGTTACTCATTTGGAGGTAAGATTGAGACTGTAGATTTAACTGATGGCCAACCACATATGCTGATAGCTGGAGAAACTGGCTCTGGTAAAAGTACGACATTAAGAGGCATTATAACAAATTTAATATTGACAAAGGATCCGAATGTTTTGGAGCTTCATTTAATAGATTTAAAAAGAGGGGCAGAATTTGGAATATTTAGTAAATGCAAGATAGTAAAATCATTTAGTAGGACCAAAGAAGAAGCAGAAGAGATACTTTACAAACTAAGTGATGAGGTAGATAGGAGATATACCTTATTTTATGAGAAAAATTGTGTAGACATAAAAGAATATAACAGAAAGTACAGAAAGAATAAACTAAATTATAAGCTTGTCATAATAGATGAATTTGCTGACTTGCAGAATGAAAAAGATAGCATTTCAATAATTGAAACTCTTGCAGCAAAGGCCAGAGCTTGTGGTATTCATTTAATCATATCAACTCAAAGACCTGACTCAAAAATACTCAATGGCCGAATAAAAGCTAATGTACCAGTAGTATTAGGGCTTAAGACAATGAATGAATTAAACAGTCGCATAATAATTGATTGTAAAGGATTAGAGGAGCTAAAAGGCAAAGGGCATGGAATACTAAAATACAAAGGAGAAGTTGAAATACAAGCTATGAATATAACTCCACAACAGGCTAGGGATTTAGTAAAACCATATTATCGTAAAGATAGTAAAAGTAAAGCAACAAAAATTCGACGAACTCAAAAGGTAGGAGAAGTTGAAAACTTTGATTTTTTAAAGGTTTTCAAAGGAGGAAAATAATTTGATTACTAAAAGAGATCGTGAGGTTATAAATTTTATAAAAAAATTTAAAGTTGCTACTACAAGTACAATAGCAGAATTGTTTTATCCTTCTTTAAGGGTAGCTCAGAGAAGATTAATGACCTTAGTAAGCCATAGAGAACTTAAAAGGGAAAGATATTACATTAACCAGGAGTATATGTATTACATTAAGAAGCCAAAGCAATTGAGACATAGGCTGCTTTTAACTGACTTTTATAGAGAAATACATAAGTTAGGTTTTGAAATAGAATATTTTGATAATGAAGTTATAATTGATGATATAAGGCCAGATGGCCTATTAGCTTATAGATACCAAAATAAGGCTTATATTGCTTTTGTAGAGGTTGAAATTTCAAATAAGGGGTTAAACATAAGTAAATATAAAAAACTTCTTAAAACAGGCAAATATAAAAAATACTTTCCAGTGTTTCCTATAATAATCGCTATTACTGATCATAAAATTCCAATACAACAGGATTTAGTAATTATTCAAGTTAAAGAAGATTTAAGTAACATAAAAACTTGCTTTAGGCAATTATAATGAGGGTGTCGTGAAATACGACACCCTTACATTTGAAGGAGAAAGTTAGATACCTATACCATCATTAGATTAATTAACTACCAGGCAAATTAAGCCTGGTTTATTTTTTTTACTTTAAGTTAATACTATTAAGAAAAAAAGGAAGTGATTGCATTCAGAGGATATACTCATATTTCAATAAATATAGCATTATTTTTGATTTTAAGGGATTATTTTATCATTAATAGACCGATAGGACTTGTAATAATATTTCTTGCGTTAGGAAGTGTTCTAGCAGATATTGATCATCCATCTAGCATAATAGGTAAATTTTTTATACCAATAAATGCGGTAGTAAAACATAGAAATGGTTATACTCATTCTTTATTAGGAGCTTTTCTGTTTACTGTTCCTATATTACTTATTGATAAGGTTTATTTTGTTACTGCATTGGTAGGCTATATTTCACACTTATTAGTTGACACATTAACTCCAGCTGGTGTTAAATGGCTATTCCCATTTAAAAATAAAAGTTATTCATTAAAAGTAGCAAGAACTGGTGGACCAGAAGAAGTCATAATATTAGGTTTAAGTTTACTTTATATATTTAAAACTAAACTTTAAACAGGTGATTTTGTCGTGTTAGGTATAGAGGGAAGATATAAAGTTACTTTAACTTTAACTATTGATATAAAAAAGGAAGAGGAATATAGGAATAACAATGAAAAGAAATCAATTAAAACAATTAATAGAACTGATAGTTATAAAGAAACCAATAGTTATAAAGAAACCAATAGTTATAAAGAAACTAAGTTGCTAACCATAAATGAACTTACTAAAGAAACTTAATATCGGTAAGAATAAAGCATATGAATTAATTAATACTGGAAAGATTAAAAGTATTAAGATAGGCCGAAAAATTAGAATACCTAAAAAAGCTATTATTGAGTTTATAGAAAATGAAAACAAATAACACCAGGTGATTGATGATAGGATATTTTATCCTGTCATTATTTTTTATGTAAACAATACAAAGACTATCTAAATAATAGGTGAGTCCAAAATTGGACTGAGCTTCTGGTACTGCTTCAATTATATTAGTTCGCATAAGATAGATTATGCGAATTTAACATTAACAAGATGTTATGCAGTTGCAACATTATTAATGCAACATTGCTAAGAAATGCTAAGGTTAGTTATCAAATATTAAGGGAATCAACCTCAAAAACCTACAAAAACCTACTTTTGAGATTATTGTATTAAGAAATTTTAGGAGAAATTTAGCGTCCATAGAGGCGCTTTTTATTATATTTTAAATAGGATAATGCTTAATAAAGTGTGTAAATATAAAGGTTTTTAAAAGAATATCGTCAATTTAGATTTTAGAAAATATTTAAGGTAAATACATCAAGAGGAATTTATTAAACTTTAAGACTTAAAGAATTGACGATAAGATATTAATTTATATTCTATTGGAATTTATTTCTTTGTTGAAGTTATGAAGAATTAATGCATTTTATAACATAGATAAACCATTGATAAATTTGATTAACTCAATAAATTAATTAAATTTAAGTCTATTCTTTTAAAAAAGATTTGACTCAAGAAGGAAATTATAGTAAAATGAAATTAAGAATAAAAGGTGGTGTTGAAAATGTGCACAGCTGTTGGTTACATAAGAGTATCGACAGAGGAGCAGGTTAAGCATGGCCAAGGATTAGAAATGCAAGAAAGAGAAATAAGACAATATGCTAAAAAAAACAAAATAAAATTATTAAATATTTTTTCAGATAAAGGTATTAGTGGAGCAAATGATATAAGTAAAAGACAAGGGTTAAATGCTTTACTTGATTATTGCAAGAAAAACAAAGTCGACCAAATACTAATAACTAAAATGGATAGGCTTGCAAGAGATGTATTTATTCAATTATGGATTGAGAAGGAATTAAAAATATATGATACTGAAATAGTATCTATTAATGAGGATAATCTTAATGGTGACGATTACATGACAAAGGCAATGAGGCAAATGGTAGCTGTATTTGCTGAACTTGAAAAGAATAGAATAGCAGATAGACTTGTTAGTGGTAGAAGAGCTAAAGCTAAAGAGAAAAAACAAAAAGCTAGTGGAAATTGCCCAATTGGATATAAATATCAATACAATGAGCAGGGGAAAAACCCTGTAGTTGTAATTGATGAGGAAAAAGCTAAAATCGTAAAGGAAATATATAGACTTTACTTTAGAGGAAATTCACTTCAAAAAATTGCTGATAGTTTAAATGATAAAGGTTTGAAAACTGGAAGAGGGAATAAGTGGACTAAACAATCAGTTCATAAAATACTAACTAATGATTTTTATACTGGAGTAGTTAGATTTAATGACATAGTAGAAAAAGGTAATCATAAACCTATAATAAGTAAAGTTACTTTTGGTAAGGTTCAAGCAGCTTTGCAGAAAAGAAGAAATTTAAAATAATTTACTATTAAGAAAAATAAGGTTGGATCCTAAGTCCAACCTTTCTTATTGAATTTAAAACACATCTGAAATAGAAAGTACGAAAATCGTAAATTATAGCAATTCCAAAGGTATTACTAAAACGGGAATACCTTAAAGCATTACATTAAAGTTATAGTTTAACTATTTAATAGGTTTCAAAGGAGGATAGTATTTTTCTATTTTAACAATATTTCCTTCTTTATCCTTTTCAATGGTATATTGCATACCTCTAATTTCAGGGAATAGATCCTCTAATATTTCGTTAGTTTTTTGTTTTAACTTCCTATTTCTCTTCAACTCCATCATCATATGAGTATATATACATTCAAAGAAAGGTGTTTTGGTAAAATCTTTTATAAAATCTTTGTTGTCTTTATCGTCAGATCTAGCCTCTGCTTTATAAACAAATACTAAGTCAAAAAAGAAACTTTTGTTTTTATCTATATTTGTTTCTTCGTAATCTTTTCTATATTTTTCAATATATTTTATATTTGCTCCAATTATTTGAGCAAAATCATGAGCTGTAGCTACTCTATTATAATTTTTAATAAATGTTATAAGTATTGGTGCTAATTGGTCTAAATTTTTATGAATAACATTGATATTTTCATCTACATTTTCAATAAACCTGGTAAGATTTTGGATTTTTATAGAGTTTTTAAAAGTCTTTGTTTTCTCTTCATTTAATTCTTTATAAGCTAGGTGTCTATCTTTTAAATATTTTTCTAGCAAATTAACTTCTTTTCTTATTATCCTTTTGAGTTTAACTAATTGATTGCTAAGTATCATTCTTAACATTTGGTCCTTTTCTTCTTTAGGTGTTTCAGGATTAAGAGCTTTTTCTATTCTTGCCCACTCTTTTTCACCATAATACTTTTTTAAAACTTCTCGTTGTTTTACAGTCATTAATAACATAAAATCATATCCTCCTTTGACCAATGCAGCTCTAATTCTCTATATGTGGCATTATCAATTAACTCATTTAAGGTGTTATGTAACTCTTTGGGTAATGCCATCTTTAACATTTGGTATAATTCTTCCTCTTTTTCTGAATATACAAGCTCTATATTTTTCTTTCTAATCCATTCAAGTTTTTCAAGATAGTAAATAACCTCTTTGTACTTATCGAATGATGTAGCATTATCTTTTTCTTGTAGTAAAAAGTTTTCTAGCCAATAGAAATATTCTTTATCATATGGTTTTCGATCCTCTAGTATTCTTTTTTCCATTGTATCTATAAATTTTAATCTTTGTTTATAATTTAAACATCCAAGTCGAGGCGCAATTTTACTTTCATTAAAATCATAACCTTTTAACATAAGTTTCTGCCTTTTTATCATAAGGTTTTGATAATTTCTAATGTTTTGAGCTTGTCCTCTTTAACTGAATTGTTTCATAAGTTCTATGCCATCTTTTACACCTTGCTTATATATTTATATTGCTAATTGAGATAAATATGTAATGTCGTCTTCTAATTCTTCCATTTTGTCTAGTAGATTTTTCTTATGTTTTGCAGGAATATAAGTTATTAATTCGTTAAATAATGCTGAATACCTGTCAACTAACTCTTTATAATAAGGATCCATAAAAAGCATTTCGACACACTTAGATATAGAATCTTCAGCCATACGTGAACATAAATTTTTAATTGACATGATTTCCCTCCTTTTTTTAAACATTTTCTCAACATAATTAAACTATATAGTTTAATTTTACACGAATATATTTAAAAAAATCAAGAATAATTTTAAATAATATGGTGTAAAATTTTATATAGTTGATTAACTGTTAATTCTTAAGTATAATTGAATTAATACAGCAGATTTCTTATAAAGGAAGTGAAACAATGACTATTAAGAATGAAATTAAATCGATAATAGTTAAAGAAGGATGGACCATAACAGATATAGCAAAGGCTTTAAGTGAGAAAACAGGCAATCATTATAGTGTTCAAAATCTCAGCAATAAGTTATCTAGAGGAACTCTTAAATATAAAGAAGCTCTAGATATAGCTGAAATAATAGGCTACAAAATAGAATGGGTTAAGAAAAAATAAAAGGAGTTGGAATTATGGAAAAGTTGTTAAATCAAATACTTGATGAATTGAAAGAATTAAAGGAAAACCAAAAAGAAACTATTAAAAGACTTGACAGTATAGAAAATAAACTTGATGCAATTAATGAGCAAACTGCTGATTTGACTGAATTTAGAACTGAAACAAAACAAGAATTAAAAGACATAAAAGATACTTTGAAGTTTATAATCCATAAAGAAGCAGAAAATGAAAGAGACATACATGTATTAAAACAATTTATAAAATAGCAGGATTTTGTAAATTATTATCGAAATTAAGAAAAGAAACAAAAAAAGCAATAACCCCTCCAGGCCAGTCAAACCAATAGAGGGGTTATCCATAGGACTTTTTATATGCTCTTTTATTATAATATACCATAAATATAGTATTTAATTCAAGATGCATATAAAAAGTCCTCTATGGAATTTTTAAAGGGGGCTTTTTTCTATGGAGCAATTAAAAATGGATCTAGATAAGTTGTTATCTCAAAGCTCTAAACATATAGAGGTTATACATGAATTTAAGGCGGATGGCTGGATTACGTTAGCTACAAAAACTGATGGTAACTATAAACAGAGGCATTATAAATATAATAAACTTCTGGAAGAATTGCAGGAAGTTAAGGAACTTGTAAATGTTTACATAAGCCAAAATACTTTTTATAAACCTCAACGTCGAATAGAGACACTGAGGCAGTTAAGGGCTTGTTATATAGATTTAGATTGTTATAATACTAAATACTCCAAAGAAGATGTTATTTATTTCCTGGAGGAAGATTATTTTAATCGAAAAATTCCTCGGTCAAATTTGATAATAGATTCAGGAAGAGGTTTATATTTAATTTGGATTATAGAGCCAGTACCGTACAAAGCATTACCTTTATGGAGAGCTATTCAAAAGTATTTGTATGATCAAATAAAAGAATTTGGGGCAGATAGAATGGCTATTGATCCTACTCGGGTATTACGGTTAGTTGGATCAATTAATTCAAAAACTGGAACACAAGTTAAGATAATAGATAGTTTCGACTACATATATACTCTTAGAGAAATACAAAAAGAATATTTGCCAGAATTAACACATAAAAAGAAAAAAGGTAGGCCTAAAAAAATTGTAAGTCTTTACAATGAATACAGTCTTTATCATGCTAGAATATTAGATATTATAAAGTTATGTGAGTTAAGAAATTGGGACCTTAAGGGATATAGAGAAATAATCTTATTTTTATATCGTTATTGGACATGTTGTTTTAAAGAGGATCCAGAAGAAGCTTTAAATGATGTTTTAGAGTTAAATAATCGTTTTAAAGAGCCTCTAACGATAAAAGAAGTATTGAGAGATACTAAAAGTGCAGAAAAAGCTTATAAGTCAGCTGATAAAGAATACAAGTATAAAAATAGCACTTTAATTGAATTATTAAACATAACAGAAGAGGAACAGAGACATTTAAAATCTATTATTGGAACTAAAGAAAAATACAGGCGTAATAATGAAAGACGTAAAGCTGAACGTAGAAATAAAGATGGTTTAACTAATAGACAGCAACAGAAAAAAGACAAGTTAGAAAAGATAAAAGAATTGTTAGACAAGGGATATAAACAAGTAGAGATCGCTGAAGAACTAGGAATATCAAAACAATTAGTAAATTATTATGTCAAAGAAGTAAAAAAAGTAAAATGAAATGGCTCTTTGTATTGTAGGGTACTTTGTACCTGCCTCGTAAGAGGCTTTTTTATCTTGGAGGAAAAAAAGTAAAATGAAATGGCTCTTTGTATTGTAGGGTACTTTGTACCTGCCTCG
>NZ_JBFWFX010000026.1:0-20350 GCF_050286925.1 Caloranaerobacter longqiensis | reverse complement strand
TTATCCACAAATTAATACAGTTTATAACGACTCTGGCATGTAAACATGCCAGACAAAGTTTCAATAAAATCAACATTAAATTTTTAAAATATGGGATTTTATTATAATTTCCTATGGATTATAAAAAAATCAGACATCTAATCCTAGGAATATTGCTCATAACTAAAATGAGTAATTCTAGGAGATGTCTGATTACTAAGAAATTAATTTCTTAATCTATATCACATAATTTTCCCATAAATAATATTGTTCCAGTTTCACCATCTGTAATAATAAATACAAATGGTCTATTAACAATAAATGTTATCGGTTTTTCCATTATAGCAGATTTTGTGTTTTCTTCTACAGTAACTCCAACTGCTTCACTTCCTTCTTCATTAACTTCAATAACTGCTTTGTGAAGTACTCTACTTATAAAAATTCCTTCACGTATACCTGAAAAATCTGCATTTATACTAAAAGCTTCTCCCATTCCTAATGCGGCTAGACTATCATTTAGCTTCTTTATACCATATTCTATCTTAAAACGTGGTATTTGAAGTATAACATCTTTTGTTTCTGATACACTTTTCCTTATTTCTTCCCACTTATCTTGTGTCATATCTTCTATAAATTGATTTATTGAAATATCTTCATTAGGAAGTATGCAATACATAGATGTTTTACCATTTCCATATGGTAATCTAACTGCTCTATAGTCATCTCCTTGAACATATTCAACATTACCTTTTCTGTACATCATCATAACATCTTTAGTCTTTCCTTCATTTGTGTAAAACTTGCTATTAAAGGTTTTTCTCTTATCAAACTTTTCTGTCCACTCTCCCTTAAAATAGATAGCATTAATCAGATACATAACTACCTGTGATGATATTGGTGATGTAATCATTTTCTTTATTTTCCCCTTTGTAGAATCACTAATCCAATTGTTTATTTTGTCTGCAGCATCTTCTTTAGAAAAATCGATTTCAGCAATATAAGCATCAAATACTTCCCTATTTACTGATAAAAAATCCTCTTTAATATTTTCCCCTTCTCTAATCCATATAGAATTATTAATGTCTAGTTCTATTTTACTGTCAACCTGTTTTAAATATCTTAATAGATTTTTGTAACTTTCGTTAAGTATGTTTATATCAATCTCTTTATACCTTAAAGCATTAGACATTACTTCCTTAGTTGTACCATTTGCTCCCTGATATGTCATAGAAAGAGCAGCCGATATACTAAAAGGTGATATGAATATGTTTTTCCCTTTGTCTTCTTTGTTAAGCTCTTTGAAAATATCAAATGCGAATTGTGTGTTCGCTTCCACAACACTTTTTTCAATTTTCTCTTTGTCAAATGATAAATCTTTATTTGAAATCCAATTACTAATATCTATACTACATCCAGCTAATGAATAAACAATTATTACACTACAAACTATTATGCTTAATACTCTTTTCATCTTATTCAACTCCTTAATTAAATACCTCAATATATATCATAAGACATCTTCATGTCTCTTTGTCTTTACTACACTAATATCATGAAAAGCTGCTGCTATTCCTGCTATTTCTGGATTTATCCCTCATTTAAGTGCTAATATTTTTGCAATTTGTAAACTTGTATACATGTGCATTATATTCCAACGAATTGGCAAATCTCTATCTTCATCTGATAAATCCTTCATTTCCAAAAGTAACATTGATAAAATTCTATTTAATCGTTTTACTGGTAATCTTATTTCTAAATTACTAATATCCTTCTCCATAAAAAATCCCATTTTCCCAAAAATAGATTGATTACATTTCTACTAACGTTCTTGAAGTTCATGCGGTAGCATATTTGAAATACCTTCAAGCTCTACAAAAAAATAAACTAATGCACCCTTGTAAAAATATATTGAATAGATAGTTATTATAAAAATCAGCCCTTAAATCTTATTCTGATACTTCTTCAAAAACTTTTAATAACTCTGGATAAAACTCTTTAAAAGTTGTATACTTATTACGATTATTTTCATATTCAATTAGTTTTTCATATAACTTGTCAATATATAAAAAACCCCTTTCTTTATGCCATTTAATTTCTTCTTTCGCAGACTTCTCACCAAAAACCTTGTAACATAACCTCGAAGTTACTGCTCTGACAATATGTTCATTCACACATGTCTCCCAAGTTCTATATGCTTGCTCTGTCATTATATTAGAAATAGGTGCATATAAATCTTTGTATTTATCAACTTCATTTTTGCTTTCTTCAGTTAGAGGATTAACATAGGAATGACTAAACTCATGCCAAACAAAGCTTGTTAAATATTGTGAATTTTCAACAGGTGGTATAATACAGAAAGTATCAAATTTTTCATCTTTTCCTAGTATTCTTATCCCATATGCACCACTATATAATGGAACAACTATTATATTATAACTATTCTGTTTTGCACCATAATACTTTATAAGATTTTCTAAGCAGTTATTACTCTTTAATATATTCTGTATTTTTGTAGTTATCTTATGATAATATTCTTGATGATTTTTATAAAAGTCATCAAATTTAGTTTCGTTTTTAAAATCTACCATCTGTCTAATAAACTCTTTAATCTTATTCCTTCCATCAACTCCTGATATAATTTCATGATAAGGTATCATTTTACTATCCTGTTCCTTGTATTTATCATCTAAATATAAAATAAGTTTTGGCGGCACATGATAAACAAATCCATCTTTCGCCATTTCCTCATAAAGAGAAACTACCCGATGATTTTTATATGGAGAAAAATATTTATCCACATCAGCTTTATAGGTTGTATCTTTATTGTATATTACAATATCTTTACAGTTGAAATCTGCCAGATATTGAATTATTGACAAAAGTTCAATACGTGGATCTACATAAACATTTAATTTTTCACTTTATTTTCCTGTGTTACTACTTTTATAGCTTTTCTCATTTTCTATTCCTCTTCTCATTCCCTAACCTCCCAAATTTATAAAAATCTTGTTATAATGATATGAAAAATATTAGAATATTAATATTTATGAAAATTCCAACTAATCAGCATACTTTTCTTTGAATATATTCCTTTTATTTACTAAAGTCATAAATCCAAAATCATTTAAATTATGAATTATAATAGCAGTCCAAATACTCTTTGTTAAATAAACACTTATAGCACATATTAACCCCAAAACTAATGAGCCTATCCAAACAAACTTGTTGTTCCAAGTTTTTAAATGAAGTCCTAAAAATAAGACTGATGTTAATGAGATAGCTACAATAGGTTGAAATAGTTCTAAAAGTGGAATAAGAATAATTCCTCGGTATAAGAATTCTTCCGCTGGTAATTCTAATCCATAAATTAATAAGCTAGTATAGATTAATCCTTTGTTTACATTTTCTTTTTTTAGCTTAACTCCTTTAGCTACTAATATATGAATTCCCATAAAAACAATTCCAATTATTAGACCACAAAAAATAGCTCTAGTAGATATATACAAGAATGTCTTATCTACAAAATACAAAGTAGCTAATCCAAATACAATAAAAAATATTCTCTTAAAAATGTTTTCTTTCAAAGTTCTTATCTTCAAAAATATATCTATTAATGTTAATGCTAATCCTATTATTAGGAACACAATATCCATATATGATCCTCCATTATGATTTTCTTACTTTCAATATACTAGCTTTACGATTCAAAAAAAATATTACAATAAATCTTCTATCTTATTGCCATCAACCTCAATTAATCTTAAGTCATCAGAATCTATCCAATGTATATCTCCTTCTCTATCTACAACTGCCACAACTCTAATATTCCCCTCATCTTCGTGTGGAAATAAATTATCTCCTAAAAATAAATTTTGCATCAAATAAAAACCCACGAAGTTTTCCCAAAGTTACATTTTTTCATTCTTAATTAACCAAACTAAAGTCCCACCCGCTGATTTTCTTTTGATAAGGCCATTCTTCATTTCACTTTTTACCCTATTCAACCCTATTTGGTAATCTTCATCCGAAATCAAATGTAGCATCGAATAGCCTTTTTTCTCTAATAATTCTAAAAATTTATTTCCTAACTCTACTTCTTCTCCTTCGCTAATTATTTCAATCTTTAGAAAACTAAATCCATTTTTCTTTGCTGAGCTAATTATTTCTTCTATATCTGGATATCTTTGCTTATCAACAATAGCTGTTGATGGGAAAAACTCTGACATATATCTAAGGTCTATTTGCCTATGTGACTGTGTACTTATACAGACCTTACCTCCATTTTTTAAAACTCTATAAAATTCTAAAAACATTTTATCTATATCTTTAATATGATGGATAACATCCGTCATATACACGAAGTCAAAAATACAATCTTCAAATGGAATGTCTGTTGCCAAACCAACTTTTAGAATAATATGTTGGTTTTTTTCTTTAGCTTTTTCTAACATTCCTTCTGATGCATCTACCCCATACACTTCTGCTTTCGTTATCTTTTGCAGTATGTTAGTATAGTTCCCTGTACCACATCCAACGTCAAGAATTTTAGTTGCCTTAGATATCTTAACTTCATCTAAGAAACTATTTATTATGGTCATTTCTTCATCTCTAACATCATCATATATCTTACTAATATCATTGTAATTTATCTTTCCCACTGTTCTTCCCCCCTTAAATCCCTATAAGTATTCCATTACTCTTTCACCTAATATTTCAAATAGTCCAGATGTTTTACATGTTTCTTGCAAAATATCTGGACTACTATGTTAGCCGATATTGATACTAAAGTCATTCTGGTTTATTAGCCAAATTAGGTATATGGCTTTCAAAGTATTTTCCTATTTTAATAACCTCACTCATAACTCTTTTAGTCTTGTTTACATCTAAAAACCAGTTATCTTTACGAATATCCTTCCCATCTGTCACTGGAGATACAATAATTTTTACTGAAGGTGGAAAAACTATCTGGTATCAATATTATATCTGCACTTTCTAATTTATCCTCCATAAAAATAAAATCTGTAATACTGTCAATTGCTTGTCTCATTTTATCTCCCTTCAATCTTAATTCAATTTCAAATTTTATTTTCATGAAACTGTACCCAAGTGCATCCAATAACTAGATTTTAAATTCTCCATTTGAATTCTAAAATCAAAATTTATTCTGAGCTAATCCTTTAAGCAAAGTAACTCTCTGTTCTACAATTTTTTTGTGTTGTTCTTCAGTCCATGCAGGATTTTTATTCTCCCAAAACTTGTTACATGGAATTTCTCTACATTCTCCACAATGTTCTAGCCCTTTATCCATTACACAGCATTCATAAAAATCACAAACATCAAGCCCTACTTCATGCAACCAACATGGCTTACCCTTTATAGCATGACATCCCTTACAATCCTTTTCATAAATCCTGCAATCACTGCAAATGCACCCACATGCTCCAATAACTTTTTTCATAATAGATTCCCCTTCTTTTTTAATAGTAAAAAATTATCAGTTAGTTTTCTAATCTAGTTAAAATTTACAAAAGCAACTAACTCTCCTCGATCACATGAGTTAAAACCATTTGACTGATAAAAACCTCTCGTCTCTTCACTATCATTTGTTAATAAAACTTTTTGACGTACATCTTTATATTTGTCTAATATGAGACTCAATAGCTTTGATCCTATTCCATTTCTTTTATATGAATCCAATACCAAAATATCTTGTATATATATTATTGTTTGACCATCTCCAACCACTCTAATTAGACCAACTAATTTATCACCATCCCATGCTGATATAGTCATCAATGAAAGTTTTATAGCTTTGATAAGCTTAGATAAATCCTTAGTATATGTTGTCCAACCTGCATCTTCATATAATTCTTTTAAATCATTCTTATCAAATTCGTCTATATATTTATAATTAATGTTACGCAAATTTACTCCTCCTTTATTTTTTTCTAAAAAATAAAGAATCTTCCATCTTCTTTTTACCATCCAAAACACTCCTTTTATTATGGATACAATATTTCGTCTAACGGTCTAAGTATTACCGATACCATATATATTTTTTATATGGTATCGGTAATACTGTGTTAGATGCTGTTATATTATTCTCTTTTTATTTAAACAATTTATCAAATTGCTTCTTAACCTTCTTATTATCAGGGAACATATGGTGTTCATTCATAATTCTCCCCTTCATTATATCTGCTTTTGTCCTTTTCTTTCTCCAATCTTCTCTAGTTTTGTGAACCTCTCTACCATTCAAACTACTTTTAATTAAATTATCAGAAAGTTCTATTCCTATATTTGAACTAATCCAACCTAAATGAATACATGAAAAATTATCTGTTACTCTTCTTAATTTCCTATGCCCGTCCCTAATTAACATATTATATGGATAATATTCTTCAAAAAATAACTCGTACTTCTTAATAATTTCATCTTGTATGTTATCAGACCATAAAAATACTATAAAAATTCCTGAACCAAATCTATATATAAACCAAGTTTCTACTCCTTTAAAATATATAAACTCATCTCGTAGACCAATTTTACTAAAAAAATAATCATGAGCTACTCCATGCTTATAAATTAAAGGTTCTTTTAATATATTTAAAGGTACAAATCCAAATTCTTCTTCTCCTATCGGTGTCATATCAACGTATAACCCCGAAAATATCGAAAACTTATTATTTGAAAGATTTTTTCCATTAAGAATATAGTCTATATTATCTCTAAACCATTTAACATCACTTTTTAAAGAACGTTCTAAATTATATGCTATTTTCAATAGCCATCTTGCCAACATATCATAGTCATACTCAAAATCAATGATATCATCTTTGTTATATTCCGTTAGAAAAAATTCTTTAACCAATTTTACACCATAATTATCTAAGTCACCTAGGATTTCATTATTACACTTTGAACATACATCATTAATTGTGTGCCCTTTATTATTTTTATAAATCCTATATGGAGTTATATTAACATCCTGTTCTGGATATAACCTTATCAAACTAGAAGGAATTATGTGTTCTGCTGTTAATTTATTTTGATTACTACCACAGTATGCACATGTTTTCATTTGTACACCTCACTTTACTTTGATAATGTTCACTTAAGAAATAAAATATAATTGCACCTAACGTCCCGAGGATTACCGCAGCGTTCCAACCACGTGCATATTGACAAAGTTGCGGTAAGGCTCTGTTAGCAGAAGTAACCATTGACTATTACCTATATAAAGCTATTAGATTAATTGATACATCAGGATGTTTAACAAAAGAATGCATACCAATATCTAAGCTAAGATCCATAAAAGAATCTGTTAATTCTTCTACAATTTCATCGAGGGCAGTAAAATTGGAACTCTTGAACCTATTAAAGTTAATTTTATTTTTCTTTTTATTCTTAGGAATCTTGCATACTTGACCTACTAATTTCCAGTCTTGCTCCGGTTCATATCCATATTTAAAAATTAGCTCTTCCTTTGTATCGATTAAATATTCAGTCCGTATAGGTGCAACAAATTTAGTTCCACTTTTAGATATTAGTTTTGGACGAGCAATAATCTGAACAAGTATTGATGAAAATCCTTCCTTTGAGATATTTTTCATCAGTTCGATAATCGCATTAAATTGTAATGGGTTGATGCCATTACCAAGTGTCTTTTTAGCATATTCATAACCAATAGTAATCGGTGTACTGTGAATTTCCTCAACAAATTCATCCAAACTTTCTCCAGCCTGAAATTTTTCTTCGGCTTTCTCAAATATACCCATTTGCTGTATAGTTTCAAATATTTTCTCTACTGAATTTACAATACTTTCCAGGTGGCTAATATCCAAAAGTTTAACCCGACAAGTTAGTTCGATAAAATCACCAGGTTTTATTTTTTCAAGTACTTTTCCATTGCTCCATTCATTTTGTTTAAATACATCTAAGTCTTTAAGTAATCTTTGTTCTATAAGTGCATTTCTTAGTAGTGTAAACTAGAAATGGTCCAGGAGCCTTTGTTCAGTTCTGTTTTCACCAAGAGTATTAATTGATGAAAAAATTGGATTTATTTCTCCTGATACTCCAATTGAACCTTTACCTAGTAAGCCAACCAATGCGTACAATAATTTCGAAGAATCATCACCTATACTTAAATCACCATGAATTTTAGCTTTGGTTTCAACTTTCTTTTCTGAAACTTTCTTATTCTCTTTTGTAACTGAAATAGAATTAGCTAACCCTTCCAATAATTGTGAACCAAAAGATAAGACTCTTCGGTGATCTAAATAAATAAAATCATGAACATTATTCATGCATAATCACCTCTCTATTAAGAAATTCTTTCAATGGTTATTTCTGCTAACTCTCTTTTCGCGAATTAGAGTCCATATTATAATACAATATAATGGTGTTTACGAATAATTGTCCGGTAAAATTTGCATATATATTTCTCAATGTATGTGTTGCTTTTTATTTATTCCCATTCAAATCCTTCTTCCACTAACATACTTTATTACAATATTTTCTTTCAAATGAAAATATTCTCTATTAAATTGTAAACTCCTTTATTTTTTTATGTTCTCGTAATTATTTGTCGCCACACTACAAGAAATAAGACTATTTATTATATAAAAAAATCAGGCATCTAATCCTAGAAAAACTACTCATAACTAAAACAGATAATTCTAGGAGATGTCTGATTACAGGGTGATATGAAAGTGTGTTTGTATAATCTCAAAAAACTGCCCTAGTAATCCATTGTTAAGCAGCGTTATAGGAAGTAATAAAACCTTTTACCCTATAATCTTGCAGATAAATACAGATATTCGGTCTTACTCATAATAAAGATCATTCATAGATGAACCTTTATTATATGTCGTTTCCCCGCGACTAAAATTTAGTTATTTACATTCCCTTAAGTATGCTTGACATCTATTAATCCATAGCCTTTCATGCTGTTCTGGAGTTACTATTCTATTAGCTAAATCTTTAATTGTAAAAATATTTTGCTCTTTACACCATTCCATACAAGTTCTATAAAATTCTATATTATCATTATCAGTTTCAAGATAAGCATAAACATGCTTAAAACCTTTAGTATAAGCTACAACTAACCTAGAGTACCCATCTATACAAACCATCTTGTCCCCTATTTTTATACAGGCAACAACTATATCTTCTGGTTTCTCAACCCACTTATTTACTCTATCTATCTTTTCTTTACTAACAGTCAACTGTTGAGGGGTTATTTCTTCTATATCAATTCTAAAAACTTCAATATTATTATCTACATCCAATTGCCATATAGAATTTTCCCTAAATCCAGCATACTTTAAAACATCCTTTGTTATAATTTTATTATCTTCTTTATAAATAATTCTTTTTAAATATGGATTCCAATAAATTATTTCTTCAATTAATCCTTTAAATGCTAATTCTTTCTTACATAGTTCGAAAATACTAAAGTTTACAATTTCAGCTTCTTCTATACTATTTATCTCATATTCCAGTATTCCAATAACATTATCCCCTTCGTATGCAATTAAAGCAGTATTATGAATTAAACTCTTCTCGTGCTGTATATACTTAAAATCTTTTTCTCTTGCTCTATAAAAATCCATTATATTACCACCTCATTTAATGCTAAAATTTCCCTATAATGATTTTTTTGATTTTATTTATATTAATTTTACTTACCTTAAAAAATCATATATCCATTTCTATGAATTACATATTATGGACTTAATCTATATTCATCAAACTTCTATGTATTTTTATAATGATACATAAATTATTTCTAAAAAAATATAATTACAAACCAATCAATTATTTTTATTCTTAATTCTATATATGAAACCAGTAGTGAAAATAGTAATCATTAAACTATATGAAAATATAATCACAGTTTCGCTAGAAATTGTATTTGTAAATAATCTTATTATCTTCTTACTTATGAATACTATTCCTGCAATATAATGTTGCGATAATCCAGCCAATCTAAAACTTCTCGATTCTCCACTTAATAATATAAACTGCCAAATATAAACTAAAAACGATAGCAACCAAATACTATTACCAATTATATATGCTTTTACCTTGTTTGAATTATATTGAGCAAATTTAGTTCCTGTCCAAAACCAAAACAAAATAAATATAGTTTCCCATACTATATTAAGTCTGAAATATAAATCACCAATAATAGATACTTTCCAAACTAAAATATTAATTATATATCCCCATAAAAAAGGTATAAATATAAGTAGTAAAGTTTTATTCTTTTCCTTCATCATGTTTTCCCCCTTATGAATTTTTAGCTATTACAGATAACGTTCTTAAGTTTACCGTCGTACTACGTCTTATGTGTAGAATAATGTTGCTTTTTAGTATAAATTTCATAAGTTCTTTCTAACATCCATTCCATTGATTTTCCCTCACATCCAAAATGACTAAAAGGTATATCCTCATATAGCTGTTCAAAAGTATAATAATGTAATAATCCAAGAACTCTTACTCTTAATCTTTCCTCACAATCGGGTAACTTCGAAAAAATAATTGTATCACCAATTTTTACTTTTTGTCGTTTCTCATCATTTAATCTTATTTCTATAATTTTTTTCTTAGACCTTATCAATTCAAAAGGTTCCTCGAAAAGTCTCATAAAATGCTCCATTATCTTTCCTCTTCTTTATTTTCAACTAATCTTTTATTTAATTCCCATAAAGCAGTCTTATTACTATCCCATTTTAATAATTTCATAGCCTCTTCATATGTAAACCAACCAAACTCATTATGCTCATTAGATAGAACAATCTTTTTATCAATAAGCTTTACACCATATGAATATTCAGTTGCAACATAAGTATTATCATCCCAATCTCCCTTAATTTCAGTAATAGGAATTGATGTCATGGAATCAAGTTTAATGAATTCACTTTCTATATCTATATTTGCTTCTTCCCAACATTCTCTTTTCACAGCATCTAAAATATTTTCTCCTTCTTCAACTCCTCCCGCAATCCCCTGCCAACAATTCATATCAGACCTTTTAAACAATGCATATTTTATATTACCATTATTACTAATAAAGTATGGAAAAACTAAAACATTAATTGGTTGTCTAGACATAATCTATTCCTCCAAAAAGTAATATCTCCAAATCGATTTATTGCGTATAACGTCTGGTATTTGCGACGACCCTGAGCCGACCCCCAAAGCACTACCCCCTGATAGAGCTTCGCTCCCGGTGAAGACATGTTTTAAATTACTTTTCCATTTTGAAGTAGTTACAATTTCAATAAGATTCATTATTCTCCTCCTTAATAGATGTTGTCTAACGTTTTGAGCATTTTCTGTCGCTATATATGTTTTTTATATTAGTTCCTTTAATTCTTTAGGTAATTTAAAATAACCATCTTTTTTTGGTTCAAAAGGAAAAACTTTTATTACAGAATCAATGTTAAGTTCTCCATAAATATGTGAATATTCTCTACCTTCATTGTATAAATCTTCCCATTTTAACTCTGCGATAATTTTATCTTCATCTATGCATAAAAGTATTAAGCCATGTTCACCTTTAAAATTATTATTAAAATATACTTTAACAAAGAAATCAAAGACTGTCTTAAATTCAATGATTTCTGGACTCTGTTTTTAGTGTTTCTATTTATACTAAAAATTAACACAACAAAGTTTTTCAATATGGGATAAGTCTATTTATGTTATTGTCTTAACAAGGGATATTCCCTATAATGTTCTTAGTAGTACCGATGTTTTACATATTCTAAGTAAAATATCGGTACTACTTTGTTATAGGATGTAGTTAGGTACTAAAGGATGATTTTAGTTAATCAATATCACTAATTTCTAATAATATAACTATATTACTGGGTATTCCTCCATATAAAGTATGTCGAGTATACAAAATTTTTAATTCTATAATTCCATTATCTAAATACAACTTCTCGTCTTTATCAAGTTGTTTAATTTCCCCTAATTTATTTATTAAATAATATGTCTTTTTTTCACCTGGTAAAAAGTTATATGAAACTTGTTCACCTTTCTTATAAACATTTGAAATTTTAAAACTTCTATAATAGTTATCATAAAAATTATATGGATAACTCTCTTTTAATAAATCAAAAATTATATTCCAATTTACCTTATCCAATGATATTAATAGTTCATGAAGTGAAAGTTCTGGGATATAATTATCATAATATTCCTCTTTTGTTTTTTTCTTTGTAACAAAAATATTTTTTCTAGTATTAATTTTAGTTAAGCTGTACACATAATAATTTGATTTTTTGATTTTCAAAGATTTTCTTATGTTTTGAGTTATTCTTTCAATAATTGATAATTTTTCATTAGTAATATCAATATAACATTCCATAAATATAAAATTTATTTGACCTTTAGGATCAACTTGAAGTAAAAATGCAAATTCATCATCAGATTCTGTATTAGTATTTAATCCTGACTTTCCTAAATAAATAGTTTTATCTTCAATATTGAATTTTTTTGTAAAGTCTTTATACATTTTACTTCCATTAAAATCCATAATTGAAGGGTTAATCTTTATTTCATATTTGCTGCTTTCATAATATTGAAATATAATAACTATAATAACTATTATTAACATAATAAATATATTTTTTTTCCTCATAACTTAGCCTCCTTGCCAATCAAAGATTGTTATAAGGCTGACAATATCTTTTATTTACTATGTCCTATAACGTCCGCATGTTTGCGACGTCTTCGAACCGGACCTTTAAAGTATACCGTCTTGGCGATACTGGCACCTAGTAAGAAGGTGTAGATATAATCCCAAAAAACTATTCTAGTAACCCCTTGCACAAAAACAGCGTTAGACGACGTCCCTTATTTTCACAATTATATCAAAATTATTACTGCTCATTATAGTTTTCTAAAGTATCTCCTGCTTCCTTAAATAACATAAGCATTAAAATATAAACAACAAAAGAAATTATAATTACTGTTAATGCTAAAATAGTTAAGGTGTTCTTAAAAACAAAACTGGTTAATAATATGAACCAAATTATAATTTGATTTATTAAATATAATGTCCATCTATTCATGGATTTTGTAGCAAGTTCATTTTCACTTCTTCCATTAGCCATCTCTGAAATTCCTAAACAAATTCTATATACCATAATTAAACTTAAAATTGTAAAAACTGCACCAATAATCAGTCCAATCCCTGACATTGTTATTATATTGATCCCTGGTTTTTGAATCTGATATATGTCAAATACTGAAATAAAAATAAGTGGAAAAGCTAAATTTTTTGCTAACTCAAAATTATTGTTTTTCTCAACTAACTTTTGAAGTCCAAAATAAATTAATATAAAACCAATAAAGTCCGGAATTATATCAACTCCATTGAGTCTAAAATCAAACAAAAAAATAAATCCCCAAAATATTTTGCTAAAACCCACAATATCCCCCTCCAATAAAAAATATTTACAATGTAATTTATATATTCTATAATTCAGTTTATAATAATTATCTAAAGCTTGATATGGATGTCATCTAACTTCCTTTTCACAAATTAGATTTCATATTATTGAATAATATAGTGGTGTTTGAGAATAATCGTTCGGTAAAATTTGCATGTATATGTCTTAATGTATGGACTATTGATTTTTATTTATTCCCATTCAAATCCTTCTTCCACTAACATACTTTATTACAATATTTTGTTTCAAATAAAATATTCTCTATTAAATTGTAAATTCCTTTATTTTTTTATGTTCTTGTAATTATTTGTCATCACACTACAAAAAATAAGACGATATATTACATAAAAAATCAAACATCTAAATATCCTAGGAATACTATCCATAACTAAAATAAGTATTTCTATGAGATGTCTGATTACTAAGAAATTAAATTCCTAATCTATATCACATAATTTCCCCATAAATATATTTATAGGACATCTTTAATTCCAATTTCTTTCAATATTTTTATACATCTTTTACAATACAGTCCTTCTGTTTTTACGCCATGTAAATATCTATCTAATGAATCAACATCTTTTAAGATTTCAACAAATGGATTATCTGAAATAATTTCGTATACATATCTCCCTGCCGCTTTAGCATGATTTTTATGTTCCTTTGTCTTTACTATATTAATATCATGAAGAGCTGCTGCTATTCCTGCTATTTCAGGATTTATCCCTCGTTTAAGTGCTAATATTTTTGCAATTTGTGAACTGGTATACATGTACATTATATTCCAACGAATTGGCAAATCTCTATCTTCATCTGATAAATCCTTCATTTCTAAAAGTAACATTGATAAAATTCTATTTAATCGTTTTACTGGTATATTTCTAAATTACTAATATTCTTCTTCATAAAAAATCCCCTTTTCGCTAAAATATCTTGATTGCTCTTTCACCTATATTTCGAATAACCTAGATGTTTAGCATGTTTATTGCAAAATTTCTAGACTACTATGTTAGCTAATATTAATACTAAAGTCATTTTAATTAATTAGCCAAATTAGGTATATGACTTTCAAAGTATTTTTCTATTTTAATAACCTCACTCATAACTCTTTTAGTCTTGTTTACATCTAAAAACCAATTATCTTTACGGATATCCTTCCCATCTGTCACTAAAGACACAATAATTTTTACTGGAGGTGGAAAAACTATCTTGTATCAATATTATGTCTGCACTTTCTAATTTATCATCCACAAAAATGAAATCTGTAATACTGTCAATTGCTTATCTCATTTTATCCCTCTTCAATCTTAATTCAATTTCAAATTTTATTTTCATGAAACTGTACCCAAGTGCATCTAATAACTAGATTTTAAATTCTCCATTTGAATTCTAAAATCAAAATTTATTCTGAGCTAATCCTTTAAGTAAAATAACCCTCTGTTCTACAATTTTTTTGTGTTGTTCTTGAGTCCATGCAGGATTTTTATTCTCCCAAAACTTGTTACATGGAATTTCTCTACATTCTCCGCAATGTTCTAGCTCTTTATCCATTACACAACATTCATAAAAATCACAAACATCAAGTCCTACTTCATGCAACCAGCATGGCTTACCCCTTTATAGCATGACATCCCTTGCAATCCTTTTCATAAATTCTGCAATCACTACAAATACACCCACATGCTCCAATAACTTTTTTTCATAATAGATTCCTCATTCTTTTCTAATTAGAACAAAATCTAACTTAAAAACTTGATGATTTCTAACTAAATTCCTTGTCACTAAAGATTTTATCGATATAGAATTACTTTTCTCTTCTGAAATCAAATGTCTCATTTGGTAGGTCTAGTTCATGTCCATTTATTATAACCGTATCATTATCAACCCATTTAATTTCAACACTATCCTCACGATAGTTCCAATAAATATTTTTAGGTTTCTTTAATTTCTTGTTAAAATTCAACTCTCCTCTAATAGCAAAAGAAGTAGTTGCTCCACCATTGCATAAGTATATTTTTATTGTGTAATTTCCATCTCCAGAAGTAGATTCTGTTAAAAATTCTCCTTTGGGTAACCTAGTCATATCAAAGAAGGCCCAATAGACTCCATATGATAGTAATGCAGCTAATATAAAAATAATGAACACTATTCTCTTTAAAAATATTTTCCTCAAGTTCTTCTACCCCCTATGTAAAACTATACTGGAACCAGTTAAATTTCATATTAAGTCCACATAAATTTATTATTCAGGTACTCTCCTTTTAATCAACTGACTTAAAAGCTTTCACCATTCGGCCAGGCTTTATGTTTGTCTCTATAGTTCGATCTTCCACCTAAAATAATAATTTCTCGTCCAAGCAATTTTTCATAAACCTGGTATTCTACTTCAACACAAGCTGGGTGAGTACTCCCGAAAACAAAAATTACATCATTTTTCCTTAAATCCTGCTTAAAAAACAATTCTTGTTAGCTCAGTAATTTGATTTTTATTTAGATTTAGTACTTTCGAGTACTTTGATATCATATTTTCATCCTTTTTATATATTTTGTTACATCAATCATTCATGTTAAATGCACTTATCATAAACAAGCCTTTCTCCAGGCTTCAAAACTTTTTTCATGAGTGTCCTTATTATATGATTTATTCATAGATGACCGCCCTACGCCGATATAACAGTCTAAGATTTTACTGTCGCCATAAATGTTTTATATAGGATGCTGTAAAGGCTATTTTAGTTGACATTTTCATTTTTAACTGTAAATTACTAAAAATCAATCAAAATACAAACTATAGTTGTAGGTATCATATATTCTATTATCTCTTGATGCATCTTCTAACCATTTTTTTAATCGAGGTTTATATATATAATAATCATCATTCACCTTAAAATAAGGAAACATTGCCCCTGTAAAGCTCCCACTTTTTCTTAATTTACTATTTTCAATAGTTATTATTTTTATAATATCTTCTTCTTTAATTTTTAAGTACTCAGCTGTTTCAGCTATTGTCATCACTTCATTTTGATTTATACTGCTTATAATTTTTTTACTATTATCTTTGTTATTAATCAAGATAAATGTACTTGTAATCATACTTAAACTTAAAATTATTGATGATAATACTATCGATATATTAAAGTTTTTATTCATAATTCTATCCCTCCTTCTTTTATTTAATATATTCCTAATTATCAATATGGTTCACTTTACTTTCCTAAAAACGTACTTCCATACACCCTTGTACAGATATAGTGTCAGAGAAAGTTACACCGTTGACTCTAATCACTTCTAGAAAATAATTTTTGTTTATTTAACTCTATTCGATATAGTTACATATATAATGTTATCAAATACTTCAATTAACCTAACTTCCTTATTTGCAGAATTTAATATTTTTACACTTTTAGTCTCGTTATTCTGTAAATCATAAACATATAGATTGCCACCAAAACTATGAATTCCATATTCATACCCTATCATCTATCATCAATCCAACGTACTTTTTTTGGAGTATCAGTTCCTTTTGGTTTGTTAGATTCTATTAGAACTTCTAAGTCATTCTTGTCTAGTCGCCGGGACAATTTCCTTCATTAGGATTAATAAATTCGCAAACTTTGTGCCAGATGGCATGTTTATTCATGGCAACATTCTTCTCCTAACGAAAACATGATGTGCCATGCCCCGTGATTCAAAGAGTTCCACGGACGACACTCCCTTAAAATATCACTACCGTCATACACACTACCGATAATATTATTTAAATTAGTTATTTAAATAATTTTTAGGAACAATTAAAGTTATAGTCTTACTTGGAGAATAGCAATACTTTGTTCCGTCAAAATAAAGTGATGCTAACGTTGAATGTCCATCAAAGTGATCACTATCCAAGTGTGTATACATAAGATAATCTATAGCCTCTAAATTAGCATAATTAATTGATATTCCTATTTGTGGTGGCGTATCAATCGGCATATTAATATCATTAACAAATAAAGCTGGTCCTGTCCTTGAAAAAGGTGGTCCCTTTTCTCTAGCCTCAACACAAACTTTGCACTTACATAATGGTTTAGGAATTGGCTTACATCCTCCACTACTGTTTGTTTGGCTTAAATTCTAATATACCAATCTTATTAATCTTAACATTTATTGGTAACTCTAAACCTCTACAAATATTAATTGTTTTATTAACCATCTCATCATTCAAATTCATTGCTAATGTGCAATGTGGTACCCATTTATTTGGTAGATAATAATCCCAAGCTTTATTTTTGTATTTAATAAACCTACTATGAAATTCTGAGTGAATTGCCTGTTACAAACATTCCTACACTCGATAAAGTTATATCAAAAGGTTTTACTTTATATGAAAACATTTGAAGTTCTTCTTTAAAACTTTCTATTGGAATGTCTTCATAAATAGCTAAAGATATATGTGGTTTTGTACCCTTATCAACATTAATACTATTTAATTCAAGTTGATTACGAATTTTATCTACTTTCTTTGTACTCTCTATATCAAAATATAATTCTATCGCATACGGCATTAATATAACTCCTTCTATGTATTTTAACCCATTTCGCCCCTAAGCTTCACGTCGTTCTATGCTCTCTATCGTAAGATGAAGGGAAGCTTGTGTTAGAGAATGTACAATCAACATCCTGTAAGCAACTCATCTACCCAGCTGTAACACTCATCTAGTTCATCATCACTAATTAAATCTGACCTATGCTCAAATAATATCTTACAATCTTGGTTCTCATCTCTTAATATCTTCATATACTGTTCTACATCTGCCCATCCTTCACTAGTTAAGTGTTTAGGCAATGCTGGATAATGACTATTCTCAAGATTACTTGTAACTTTAACATTCCATAAGTGAATCACTTCTGCATATCTTGCATACTTTTCAAGAAATTTAAATGAATCAAAATTCTCATCTGTCATTTCTTGTAAATGTAATCTTCCTATATCTAAACATAGTTTAATATTATTAAATTCATCCAATAGTTCTTCAAGTAAAGTAGTATCATAGATATATCTATTTATCGCATCAAGCTCTAATACTGGAATAAAATTATGCTCTTCACCTTGTTTTGATAACCATCTAAAAAACTCCCTGCTTCTTGCTATAAACTCATCGTACGAATACTCTGAAGCATAATAATATTCTGTGTCATCTGTAAAGCGCCAATTTGTCCAATCTACATTATCATCTAAAATTACTGGTTTAGGATAATGCAACAAAACATAATGTGGTTTAAATCTTCTTATGTATTGAAACTCATTAGCCATATAATTATATGAGTCTACTCTTACATTGTCATTGAGAGACAAATATTGTGGATCTCTTAATCTCCATTGATTAGCTCTTAAAGGAAAATGTATTCCAAATGATATTCTATCTTTTTTAATTAAATTCATTAATGCTTCAATATCTTCTTTGCTCTCAAGTAAACATGCTTCAATTCCAAAGAATTCATCTCGAAAATCTCTATTCTGCTTTTTTTTATCATACTTACCAAATTGACCTATCATAAATCTTTTCATCTAACTACCCCCTAAGTTGAGATTATATGTCCTCTAACGGTCTAGCTATTTGCGATGGTCCACTTGTTTTTTGGACTATTTGCAAACAGCATGTTATATGATGGCTTTTCCAAATATTTTTCTTAATCTTTTAACTTCTTGTAAAATGTCATTAACTCTATATTCTAAAGTAATAACAGGACTTATATTATTTTCCGATAATAATTCAGCCAATAAATTCAATTCTTCATTCAATGGAATATTATGAGAATCATTTTGTCTATCATTCCAATGTAAATGAATATATTTGATATGCTCCTTTAATTCGCTAATCCACTCACTCAAATCAAGTTTAGAATATGCCAATGCATGACCGATATCTAAACAAATCTTTACTTTTTCTGATTTAATGTTTTCAACTAAATGTAATAAATCTTTATAATCCTCATCATACTCATTTTCAAGTAATAAGGTTATATTATCATCTTGTAATTCTTCCAATAAGTTATTCCAAAACTTTATTTGGTTATTTAATTTCACTTGTCTTATTTTTCGAATTTTTAGTAATGGATTTGTTTGGCTATGAAATACAACATATGAAGCTCCTAATGTTTTTGCTATTTCTATGGATTGAAGATATCTATGTTTTGTTACTTCAATTATTTTTCTATCAGTACTTCCTGGATTTAGATCAAATGCTGAACCATGTAATGAAACTATTCCTTTATACTCTTTCAACTTATCTTGAAATTCGATAATTAAATCTTCATAATTATCATCCAAAATAGTTTGAGGAAAGGTTTGAATTTCAATTCCTATATCATTTTCTTTAAATATTTGTGGATCAAAATCTTTAACATCTGTTATTATAGTCGAAATCTTAATTTCTTTCACATCTCTCCTCTCCTTTATAGCTGTTGTATAACTCTCTTTTCACAAATTAGAGTTCATATTTATTATCAATATAGTGGTATTTACGAATAATTGTTCATGAAAATCTGCTTATGTATGTCACAAATAAATATCTAAATATATGCACTGTTGCTTTTTATTTATTCCCATTCAAATCCTTCTTCAACTAACGTATTTTATTACAATATTTTCTTCCAAATGAAAATATTATCTATCAAATTGTAAATTCCTTTATTTTTTTATGTTCTTGTAATTATTTGTCGTCATATTAGAACAAAATCTTCGATTTAAATAAATTAAGGAAGATTTTGTTAAAATCCACTACGGAAATTATATTTAAAATTATCCACAAATTAATACAGTTTATAACGACTCTGGCATGTAAACATGCCAGACAAAGTTTCAATAAAATCAACATTAAATTTTTAAAATATGGGATTTTATTATAATTTCCTATGGATTA
>NZ_JBFWFX010000025.1:0-20428 GCF_050286925.1 Caloranaerobacter longqiensis | reverse complement strand
TTTCGGTACTTTAAATCCCCCGAAGGTTCATTAAAGTACCTACCCGCTCGACTTGCATGTGTTAGGCACGCCGCCAGCGTTCGTCCTGAGCCAGGATCAAACTCTCAAGGAAAAACTTGATTTTCAGCTATCAGCTGTTAGCTTGTAATCCTGTCTCCGCACTGTTCAGTTTTCAAAGACCAAATCTTCTTTATCAAATCTTTTTTATCGGCTTTTGCCGCCGACTCTTAATACTATAGCAGATTTGTTTATCTATGTCAATAACTTTTTTAAACTTTTTTGTTCTGCTTTTTCCCTCAACGACAAGAAATAATTTACCACAAAACTTTTAATTAGTCAAGAACATTTTTTATAATCCATAGGAAATTATAAACTACTTTAAAATTATAAACTACTTTAAATTGTGGATAAATTCAAATATAATTTCCGTTTATGGATATGGGCAAAATCTTCTTTAATTTATTCAAATCGAAAATTTTGTTCGATTTTTATACTATCACAAAATAATAATGAATAAAATATATTAAATATTCTTTCTGTATTTATTATTCTGTTTTTGGGAAAACTTGTACGTAAAAGATTATTTGTCAGGAGGATAGAGTATGTTTTTTCAAATCAATTATAATAAGAATAGCATAAATTCTTTTTCTCCTTATGCAGTAAGTGAATTTAGTAAAATTATTTTAGAATTCCTAAACAAATACTACAATAAAAATTATAAAGAACTGGTCATTGTATGTATAGGAACAGATAGGTCAACTGGAGATAGTTTAGGCCCTTTAGTAGGATATAAACTCTCACCGTTCTTTAAAAAAAATAGTAAAGTACATCTATTTGGCACCCTGGATAATCCCATACATGCAAAAAATCTTAAAGAAAACATTAATTTTATAAAAAATACATTCGATAATCCTTTTGTAATTGCCATAGATGCTTGTTTAGGTAATATTGATAGGATAGGTTATGTAAAAGTCGAAAAAGGACCATTAAAACCAGGAGCTGGAGTAAATAAGAATTTACCTGAAATAGGTGATATTCATATAACAGGAATAGTAAACGTTAGTGGATTTATGGAGTATATTGTACTACAAAACACCAGACTAAGTATTGTAATGAAAATGGCAGATGTTATATCAAAGTCTTTTTATTTAAGCTATATTCAATTTTGCAAAGATAATATCCAAACAATGCATAATTAAAAGCCCATCATTCAAATAATGGGCTGTACAATCTATTATTTATAATATACTCTATTTCCTCTAACGTTTTACCAGTTGCATTAATTAAAAGTATCTCTTTATTTCTATTCATCTCAAACCCTACATCCATGCTTACATATCTATCTATATAAGGTATGCTATAACCATCAGCCATATATATTATTGCTTCTACTTCTTCATTTTCATTAATATCATACACTTCATAACCTCTACTTTCTAAACTATACTTTAAATCATCAAGTCCTTTTTGAATACCTATCTTTTTTGTCATAATAAAACACCCCCAGAATACTCATTTAAAATTAGTATCTTCTGTAAGGGTGTTTTTATTCTCTTACTGAACTATAACTTCTATGCTTTTTCTTTCTATTGTAAATATTATCTCGTCATCAGAATCCAATATTTCTCCATCTATGTTTAAACTTATTGAATTACACATGCTTACTTTTACATCTTTAGATTTGTAAAATTGAACATATTTTTTAAATTCACCATGTTTCCCTTTAAATATAGACGGAAATAGTAATAAAAGCTTTAATTTAGAAATCTTTTTTATAAAACAGATTTCAAATAACCCATCATCTTCTAAAGCATTAGGGCATATTGCCATACCCCCACCATAATATTTACCATTTCCAACAGCTATAAGGAGAATCTCATCATTAATTTCTCTATCATCAAGTTTAACCTTAATCTTTTTACACTTATAAGATATAAGTGTTACTAACAAACCCACCGTATAAGCAATTTTGCTTTTAATATATCTTTTTATTTTCTCTGTATTTTTAACTATTTCAGCATCAAATCCAATACTTGCAATGTTTAGAAATGGTTTCCCATAAGCATACCCTAAATCTATACTCTTAACTCTACGATTTATTATTAAATCTAAAGCTTCTTTTACATTTTCAGGTATATTTAATGTTCTAGCTAAATCATTACCAGTACCACCAGGTATAATACCCAATATACCTTTACCCATTTCAACTATTCCAATCATTACTTCATTAATAGTTCCATCGCCACCTACGGCCACTATAATATCAAATCCATCTTTAAGTGCATTTTTAGTGATTTCTGTTGCTTCCTTAAGTCTTGTAGTTTCAATAATTTTATATTTAATATCAGTTTTTTTCATCTTTTCTTCAATGTAAGGTATTAAACTCTTAGCCCTGTTTTTTCCGGCAATTGGATTTACAACAAAACACAAGCTCAAAACATACCACCTAACTTTTTATATGCTGCCTAAGTTCTTTGAAATACCCTGTTCTTTAGCTATTTCTATAGCCTGTATTTCTTCATCTGAAAGTGCATAATTAGATTTCCCATTAAATATGGGCTTTGCATAAGTATTACATTCGTTTCTACCAAATAAACTTGATATTACAAAACCATTAAGATTATCATCTAATAGAGCTACTGAAAAACTTAAATCACTTCCTACATCATTAAAAGCATTATATCTTACAAAACCTACTCTTTGTACTGCAAATTTTAACTTGCTGTCTAATTTTTCACACATGTTTTTGATAGCTTCTGTCTCTTTTCTCATATCTTTAACTTCTTCAATATATTCAAAAATCAAATCCTCTAGAGAATCTTTATCAACACCTTCAACAAGCTTGTTATATTTTTTTGTAATTGAAGAAATTCTTATCTGACTAATAATGTTTAATAATAACAAAAATATTACTCCAACTGTTAGAAAAATAATTATTTGGTTACTATACTGTGCAATCATCTCTTCCATAATTTACAGACCCCCTTTATGTTACGATATGGTTAATATTCGTTAATTGTCTTTAAATTCCTTCAAAAATTATATTTCCTTTGCTATTTCTCTTATTGCTTTTATTGCATTTTCAATATCTTCATGTATATTAAAATAACCAATACTAAATCTTACAACTCCTTGTTCAAATGTACCTATTGTCTTATGAGCCAAAGGGGCACAATGAAGTCCTGGCCTAACTGCTATGTTAAAAACTCTATCCAAAATATAACTTACCTCAGATGAATCTTCTTCACCAAGATTAATAGATACAACAGGGGCCTGTTTCTTTACATCACAAGGTCCATAAATTTTTACTTTATCTATTTTTTTAAGCTCTTCTATAAAATGCTCTGTTAACTCCTCTTCGTGTTTTCTTATATTTTCAATACCTGTTTTTAATATGAATTTAACTCCTGCTCCTAATCCTACTATCCCAGGCGTATTTGGTGTACCACTTTCAAACTTATCTGGTAACATCTCAGGCTGTATTAAAGACTCAGACTTACTACCTGTTCCTCCCTCTTTCATTTGCATTACATCTATTCCTTCTCTTATATAAATTCCACCAGTTCCTTGTGGCCCTAATAAACTTTTATGCCCAGGAAATACAAGAATATCTATATTCATACTTTTTACATCAATATCATATACTCCAGCAGTCTGTGCAGCATCTACCATGTAAAGTAAACCATTTTTATGTGCTATTTTACTTATTTCATCTATAGGGAATAAAGTCCCAGTAACATTAGAGGCATGAGTGGTAATTATCATTTTAGTATTCTGTTTAATATTTTTTTCAATATCCTTTATGTCTATCATTCCAGTCTTATCACATTGGATAATAGTAGTTTCTACACCTATATTCTCTAAAGCTTTGAGTGGTCTTAATACCGAATTATGTTCCATAGAAGTTGTTATTACATGATCGCCTGATTTTAAAATACCTTTAATACCGAGATTAAGCCCTTCAGTAGCATTTAATGTAAATATTATATTCATTGGATTTTCAATATTGAATAGCTTACTTAAAAGTTCTCTTGTTTCATATATGGCTCTACCAGCTTTTAGAGCTAACTTATGTCCAGATCTACCAGGATTGGCTCCAAATTCCTTCATAGATTCTAACATGGCTTGATAAACTTCTTCTGGTTTCGGATAAGTAGTTGCAGCATTATCGAAATAAATCAAATCCCTCACCTCCAAATAAATGACAATTTAATTATAACATATTAATCTATTAATTCAGACTTCAAACAAGCTCCTTTTTTATAATCCATAGGAAATTATATTCCTTATTAAATTGTAGATAATTTTGAATATGATTTCCGTTTATGGATATAAGCAAAATCTTCATTTATTTAAATCGAAGATTTTATTCATTTTAATGAAAATAATAAAAACTTTATTAACAGTATATAAACCTAATACCATTTTTACCTGGTTAATATACTACATCTTACTATTCTGAATTGTGTTAATATTTTGATATATTTGACTAACTTTCTTCTTATAAAATTTGATAGAAAAATAAGGATGCAAAACTGTGCATCCTTCATTTTAACTACATATTAAGCCTTGGCTGTTTCTTTTTCTTTAGCAGGTATTACATAAGCTAAATAATATACAACAGGAACTATAATAGCTCCACCCATAATATTACCTAAAGTAACAGGAATTAAATTCTTCATCCAAATTTGTCCCCAAGTAGCTTCAAGCCCTAAAAATTTACCTAAAGAAATAAAGTACATATTAGCTATACTATGTTCATATCCTGATAAAACAAACAGCATTATTGGGAACCAACAAGCAAATATTTTAGATATTACATCAGTAGCTCCTACTGCTAACCAAACGGCTAATACGACTAACATATTACATAAAATAGCTCTAAAGAAAGCTTGACTAAATGTTAAACTAACTTTTCCAGCAGCAATCTTTACAGCTAATTGAGTCGCTGGAGCATCTACTTTATAAAAATTGGCTTTAACTACAACTATAGCTAATAATATTGATCCGATAAAGTTTCCTAAATAAACAAAAAACCAGTTTTTTAACATTTGGTTTGCATTAATTTTTTTGTCCATTAAAGCTAATGTCATAAGATTATTGCCTGTAAACAATTCAGCCCCAGCCATTACAACTAACATAAGTCCTACAGGGAATACCGCAGCACCCATGAATTTCATAAGTCCAACATCAATATTTTTTAATGTTTGCATAACAGTGATATCAGCTTGTGCTCCAAAGCCTATAAAAATACCTGCAAAAATACCTAATAAAATCATTTGCAAAGTTGATAAATTAGCTTTTTTTACACCAGCATTAATAGTAGCTTGAGCTATTTCTGGTGGTGTCAACATTCTCTTTTGCATTTTAATACTCCTTTCTATTCATTATCATTTATGATAACTTCTAATTCCCCACTATTCGGGTCAATTAGAAGACCATGAACCTTTACATCCTTAGGTACAAACGGCGAGCTTTTTATTTTTTTTACTACATGAATTATGTTTTCCTTTTCATCATTTATAATGCCTGTCCAGTTAGCTAAGTCTATTGAATCTATAGCTTCTTTAGGAACTCCTCTTTGTAACATCTTATTTTTTATATCCTCTAAATTCTGTTTCGCCATACCACAATCCTTATGCCCTACTACAAAAACTTCCTTTAACCCCATCATAATCGTTCCTAAAGATATACTTCTTATAACATCATCACAATTGTCTCTAATGCTGTTTCCAGCATTCTTAAGAACCTTTACTTCTCCCCTTTTGAATCCCATTGCTTCCTCAACTAGTCCAACTAACCTTGTATCCATACATGTAAAAATAAGCACTTCTTTCTGTGCATGAGAACTTATTGGCTCATCTGCTCCTCTTTTTTTTCTAGCTTCTACATATTTTTTATTATTCTCAAGTACCTTTTCTAAAACTCCCATGATACCCTCCGTTTGTTTATTTTTTAACAATCTAACAATTTATATTATACTAAATATCCTTCTAATAATCAATTACATTTTCAAATTAATTTAATAATCAAACTTTAATACAATACTTCAATAACATCTCCTACTTTTATCTTGCCACCCTTTAAAACTCTTGTAAATACACCTTCTTTAGGCATTACACACTGTCCAACTTCTTTCGCTATAGCACAATCCGAATGACACTTTTTACCGATTTGAGTTATTTCTTGTATCGTTTCCCCAATCTTTAATTTAGTTCCTACAGGTAATTCGTAAAGCTTTATCCCTTCAGTAGTAATGTTTTCAGCAAACTTTCCGCTACACAAACCTTTTATTCCTAATTTTTTCATCTTTTCAATACTCTCTACTCCGAGTAAACTAACTTGTCTGTGCCATTTCCCTGCATGAGCATCACCTACTAGCCCAAAATCTTCTTTAAATATACCTTCAGGTATAGGTGTTTTTACCACCCCTTTCTTCTCGCTTATATTTATAGCCACTACTTTCCCTATATTTTTCATAACAATCACTCCTCAACTTTAATATCTGCTATAGTCTCCAGACTTACCACCAGTTTTCTTTACAAGCATAATATCACTAATTACCATATCCTTATCTACTGCTTTACACATATCATATATAGTAAGTGCTGCAATAGAAACTGCCATAAGAGCTTCCATTTCCACACCTGTTTTTCCAACAGTCTTAACTTCTGACTCAATTTCAATTGCATCATCTAAAATATTAAATCTTATATCAGCTCCAGTAATAAATATATTATGGCACATAGGTATCATATCACTCGTTTTTTTTGCTCCCATTATACCACCTATTTGTGCAACAGAAAGTACATTACCCTTTTTTATAAGACCTTCCTTTATTAAATTGATAGTTTCTTTTTTCATACTAATTTTACCTTTAGCAATTGCTGTTCGTTTAGTGTCATCCTTGTTACTTATTTCCACCATATGCGCTAAACCTTTGTCATTAAAATGTGTAAATTTCATATTAACCTCCTATCTGAACCATATTTCTATTTATATAACTACCATTTTCTAAATTGTGTGATAAGGGTTTGTTTTTTACTTTTTCACATATTATATCTTTTAAGTTTTTACCTTGTCTTAAAGGAGTTTTTAGATCAATCTCTTCATCTGAATGTAAACAAAGCTTTAATTTTCCTTGAGATGCAACTCTTACTTTATTACATGAATCACAAAATTTACAAGAAATAGGATTAATAAAACCAATTCTACCTTTAGAATTTGGTATTTTGTAATAAACTGCTGGTGAATGCAATTCTGAATTAGGAATTTTTACTAAATTAGGAATTTTTTCAAACACTATTCTGCTAGTTATAAATTTTTTAATAGCAAAATCCCTTACTTGTCCTATCGGCATTAATTCAATAAATCTTACGTCTATATGTTCAGTTAAAGTTATTTTTGCAAAATCTTCTATTTCATCTTCATTAAATCCCCTTATTAAAACTACATTCAATTTAATAGGTTCTAATCCAACTTTTTTTGCTTCTTCAATTCCCTCTAGTACATCTTTTAGTTTACCTCCACGAGTTATATATGAAAATTTATTTTCTTTTAAAGTGTCTATACTTATATTTACTCTATTTAATCCTGCATCTTTTAAAGACTTTGCATATTTTTTAAGCAAAATACCATTAGTAGTAATGGCCAAATCTTTAATGCCTTCTAATTTCGCTATATTTTCAACCAGCTTAATTATTCCTCTTCTTATTAATGGCTCTCCCCCAGTTAATCTAACTTTTTTTACACCAAGGGTTTCAAAAACTTTAACTATTTCTAATAATTCCTCAATTCTTAATACATCTTCATGCGATAACTTACATACACCATCTTTAGGCATACAGTATCTACATCTTAAATTGCATAAATCTGTAACAGATAACCTTAAATAGTTTATTTCTCTATCAAAAGAATCTTTCATAAATCCACCTACTTTAATTAAATCAATTAATTACAATAATTTCCCCCGTATTTTCAAATTTATATCCACCTAATCTTTCTACTCTTTTCTTAAACTCGTGTGATTTTAATATAGATATAAATCTTTGAATTTCTGTTTTTTCTAAATACTCGAATGGTACTAAAAAATCATAATCCTCATATCCTACTGGTATAAAATCTAAATCGACAGCTTTAGCTGCTGATAAAACTCCAAGTCCTGTAGTAGCCATACCTGTCTTTACAGCCATAGCCACAGACATATGTGTATTCACTTCTTTATGATAGCCTCTAATGTCATTAAAATCTATTTTTAACTTTCTAAGATTATAATCTAATAACAATCTAGTGCCAGAACCTTTTTGTCTATTTATAAAAGTTACATCATCTCTAATTAAATCATTAAATGATTTAATATTATATGGATTACCTTTAGCAACAATAAATCCTTGAAGTCTTTTTACCCCTTTAATTATAGCCATTTTATTGCCCTGGAAATATTTTTTTACGTATGAAATGTTGTACTGCCCCGTATTTGGATCTAATAAATGTATTGGTGATATATGACATTCTCCTCTCCTCATAGCCATAATACCACCCATGCTTCCCACATGTCCTGATGAAATCTTCATCATATCAGATATAACATCCATAATTAAATCATGACTTCCAATTGAAACCAATCTATTTTTTATCTCTTTTTCTGTTTTTAATAATTTTATTTGTACTTCTTCGCCTGATTCTATACCTTCTATGTTTTTAGGTATTTCCAATATACCGTCTGCTCTAACTAAACTCATAGTAACTCCTGCACCTCTAACTAAAGGTGTAGCTATATATTTACCATTTATATATCCTAAAATTACTCTGACTAATTCTTTATGTTTTAAAGATGAAACTATTCTCTTTGATAAAATTGCCTTAACAATATTACGTTCATCAACATCTATTTCCTGAAATTTAAAAATTAAAGGTTTGACAAAAGTTTCAAATACAAAATATGCCGACACGGGATAACCTGGTATTCCAATAACTGGCTTATCATTTATCAAGCCTAATATCGTTGGTTTTCCTGGTTTTAAGGCAACTCCGTGAACAACAACTTCTCCAAGCTCTTTAATTACTTTAACTGTATAGTCTTTAGAACCAGCTGACGAACCAGCATTAACTAATAAAATATCATTATCTCTTATACCTTTCACTATAGCCTCTTTAAGCAAATTATAATCATCTTTTACTGGTTTATATCTATTAGGAATACCTCCATACTCTGTGATTAATCCTTCAAAAACTCTTGAATTCGATTCCAGTATTTTACCTTCTTTTAACTCCGATAATTCTTCAACTAATTCTGAGCCTGTCGGTATAATTCCTATCCTAGGCTTTTTATATACCTTAACAGTTTTAACTCCTCCTGAAATTAATGCTCCTAAATCCACAGGGCGAATTTTATGCTTTGACGGAATAATCATTTCTGTTGCTATAATATCTTCTCCAACAGGTCTAATATGCTGCCAAGGATATGCTGGCTTTATTATTTTTATCTTACCTTCATCTATTTCAATAACATCTTCTATCATAATTACTGCATCATAAGGTTCTTTGACTAAATTTCCTGTATTAATATATTCAAAATCTTTTCCTTCAATCAGAATGACAGGATTTACTTCGCTTGCAGTATACGTTTTTTCTGCTTTAACTACTATACCATCCATAGCAGCTGCATTGTAATGAGGTGATGAAGTTTTAGCATATATAGCTTCAAATGTTACTCTTCCCAATGAATCCAATACATCAACTTCTTCATAATCTAACTTTTTAGTAATCTTTTTAAAATATATTTTTCTAGCTTCTTCTACATCAAAATTTCCTATATAAATATTTCTATCCTCCTTATTCAATGGAAAACTCCTTCCTAATAAATTATTGGAATTTCGTAATTCGATATTCGTCTTTCGCTTTTCGTACTCTGCACGCTGTACGCATTTCACACTAATTTTACATTTTCCATTTTCAATTTTAAATTTCTCTATTTTCTGTCCTCTATTCCCTGTACCCTAAAGAAAATATACATCCCTCTCGTCCCCTTTGTTTAAACCCTCTTCATCAGATTTAATTATCACATACCCATTCGAATTAGATAACAATGTAATCATTCCTGATTTCCCATAATTAGGTTTAGCAAATATTTTACCTTGCCTTTCCTCTAAAGTTACCATTTGATATGTTTCCCTACCAGGAAATGAATGGATATTAAAATCCATAACTGCTTTTGTTTTATTAATTTCATATGGCATGCCCATGATTTTTCTTACAAGATATTCAACAAAAACTTTAAAAATTATAATAGACGATACAGGATGTCCAGGTAATCCAAATACTATTTTCCCGCAAACTTCACCTACTATAGTAGGTTTTCCTGGTTTTATTGATACGCCATGTATAAAAACACCTTCACCTTGGAAAGAATTTATTAATTGACAAGTATAATCTCTATTGCCAACAGAACTGCCTCCAGAAATAAGTATAATATCTGATAATTCTATAGCTTTTTCTAATTCTTTTTTTAATAAGTTGAAATCATCTCTTACAATTACTCTTTTTACAACTTCTCCTCCTATTTGTTGGACTAAAGCACTAAGACTATATCCATTAATGTCCCTTATTTTCCCAAAATCTAATTTTTCATCTAAATCTATCAGTTCATCTCCAGTTGAAATAATATAAAATTTAGGTTTCCTATATACTTTAACATTTTTTAATCCTATAGCTGCAAGAACACCTATATCTTGTGGTTCTAATCTCTTTCCACGTTTTAAAACAACACTACCTTTCTTTATATCATCGCCAGCTCTGATTATATTCTCCCCTGGAGTAATAGGTTTTAAGACCGCTATTGTATTCTCATCAATTATCTCTACATTTTCTATCATAATCACTCCGTCTGCACCTTCTGGAATCATGCCCCCAGTTGGCACATAAACTGCTTCTCCATATGTTATTTTTAATTCAGTTTTACTTCCCATTTTGACTTCTCCTATTAAATTCAAAAAACTTGGTATAGTATCAGTCGCTCCATGACTATCACTACTTATGATTGCATAGCCATCTACTGTAGAACGATTAAATTCTGGAACATTTATATCAGATATAACGTCTTCGGCTAAAACTCTCCCTAAAACTTTTGTTATTTCAATTTCTTGAATATCTAATTTAAAATCCATAAACTTTTCTACTATCATTTTTCTAGCACTCTCTACAGAAACTACTTTAAAAAAATCCATTATAAGAACACCTTCCCATTCTCTAAGCAAATTACTTCATCACAAATTTTTTCAATCTGTTTTAAATCATGAGTTACTATTATTACTGTCGTACCTTTTTCCCTATTCATGTTTACAATCTCTTTTTCAATAATAAAAGCAGATTTACTATCTAAATTTGATGTAGGTTCATCAAGTATTAACAGTTTTGGATTAAATACTATTCCTCTCGCAATAGATACTTTTTGTGATTCTCCTCCAGACAAATTAGTTGCTATTGCATCTCTTAAGTAATTAATTTTAAATCGATTCATAATTTCATTAACCATGTTTTTTCTCATATGTTTAGATATTTTCCTCAATTTTAAAGGATACTCTATATTTTCATATACGCTTCTTGCTAATAATTTAGGTTTTTGAAAAACTAATGTCATTTCTTTTAAAATGCTTTTACTCAACGGTTTACCATCATATTTAACTACGCCATCAAAATTTTTATCTAAACCAGCTATTATATTTAATAAAGTAGTTTTCCCTACACCATTTCGTCCAATCAGACCTGTAATTTTACCTTTTTTTATTTTAAGTTCACTTATATTTAAAATATTTTTATCTCCATAGTTTTTCTTAATATTATATAGGGAAACTTCCATATTACTCCTCCTGAGTATAAGTATAAATTATGTTATTAACTAGAAATGAAATTATTAATAATACAATTCCTAAAGCTATAGCCTTCGAATAATCCCCCATAGAATTAAACATAGCTATAGAAGTTGTAATGACTCTAGTGTACCCATTTATGTTACCCCCAACTATCATAACTGTACCAACCTCAGAAATAGCCCTTGAAAATCCAGTAATCACATTTAGTAGTATATCTACTTTAAGTTCCCTTATTATCAAAATCAATATATCTATTTCATTTGCACCTAATGTAATTCCCAATTTTTCAATTTCCTTACCTCTGAATTTTGATAGATTATATGTTAATCCTAAAATGAGTGGTGTAACCAATAGTGTCTGGGCTATTATCATAGCTGTAGGAGTATATAATAAATTTAGAAAACCTAAAGGGCCTCTCCTAGATAAAATAATTGCTACAACCAAACCAACTATAACCGATGGGATGCTCATGAATGTATAAAGAATCCTTGTAAATAATTTCTTACCCTTAAAACTTTTTAGTCCTAGAAAAATTCCTGCTGGAACTGTAATTAATGAAGCTAAAACAGTAGAGGTAGAAGAGATAAATATTGTTAGTAATATTATTTGATATACTTCTCTATCAAAGCTCAGTAAAAGCTTTATAGCTTCCTTTACTCCATCTAAAATATAATCCACATCTTCTACCTCCTTTTGTCAATTAGCTTTTCGATATTTGCTGTTTAGTACTCTACCTTGTAAGAACAGTTCCAACAGCTGTTAGTTGCTAGTTATTAGTCTATTGACAATTGACTATAAACTGTCGAAAAGCGAATAGCGAACAACGAATAACCAGTAATCAATTTTGAAATTTCTCTATTCTCTACCATTTGGTACAAAAAGGGGCATTCCATATTTATCTTTGCCGTATTCCCCTATTAGCCTCTGCGTTTTATCCGAAAGCATCCAATTCATAAATATCAATGCTCCCTCTGAGTTAATATTGTCGTTTTTATCAGGATTTACAGGAATTATTCCATACTGATTAAATAATCTACTATCTTTTTCCACTATTATATCTAAATCTATTTTATCTCTCAAGTTTAAGTAAGTTGCCCTATCTGTTAAGGTATAAGCTCTCATTTCATCAGCCATCTTTAGTACATCTCCCATTCCTCTACCTGCTGACACATACCAATCACCTTCTGGTTTAATACCAGTTTCTTCCCATATTTTTAACTCTTTTTTATGTGTTCCTGAATTATCTCCTCTTGATATAAACTTTAATTTGTTTTTTGCTATAAGTTTAAATGCTTCAACTATATCATTAGATTTTTCTATTAATCCACCATTAGCCTCTTTAGGTCCTACTAAAATAAAATCATTATACATAACATCATGCCTTTTAAGTCCATGACCTTCTTTTACAAATTGTTCTTCATCTGATTTAGCATGTACTAATAGTATATCTGCTTCACCGTCTCTTCCCATTTGTAATGCCTTTCCAGTACCTACTGCAATTACTTTTACCTTAATACCAGTTTCATCTTCAAATTTAGGTAATAAGTAATCTAATAATCCACTATCCCTAGTACTAGTTGTAGTAGCTAGTATTATGGTTTTTGAATTGCCTTTATTTTTCTCCTGAATACCACACCCTATTAATAAGGCTAAAACCAATACTATACTCAATAAAACAGTAAATTTTCTACTCATTACCATGTCCTCCTTTTAATAAGTTTTATAATTTCTTATGGATTACAAAAAAACAGTCCTGGAAAGGACTGTTTAAGTTACTGACAACTGAATTAAGTATAAAAACCCAACAGCATAAATATATGTTGCCAACCAACTCAAATTTTCCTTTCCAAACACGGGAGGCATAAAGATTTCTCTTTATACCCGTCGGCTTAATATCCATAGCTTTATCTGCCTTAGGATATTAAGCTCGGAAAATTTGAATAAATATTCATCTTTTCACCTCGTGCAAACCCGATCAATACGATATTAAGCTTCCTTGCTATATCTACAGCTAAACTAGTAGGAGCTGACCTTGAAATCAATACTGGTATCTGCCTTTTAGCAACCTTAATCAATATTTCAGAGGAAATTCTACCACTAGTAAAAATCATTTTATCTTTCAAGCCTATATTATCTAGTAAAGCTCTGCCTAAAATTTTATCTAAAGCATTATGCCTTCCAATATCCTCTTCAAATAGTATTATTTTATCTTCTTGACACAATGCACAGCTATGAACTCCACCAGTACTTGCAAAAAGCTCTGACTTTTTATTAAATATTCTAATTAACTTTATAATATTTTCTTTATTTACTGATATATTCTCCTTTATGCTTTTACTTTTAAATGAATCCATAACATTATAGAATATTGTTCCTTTTCCACATCCAGTAGTTATAGTTCTCTTACCATATAACTTCTTTGCTAAAATATTTTTATCTTTTGTATAAATATATGCATGTCCATTATCTTCATCTATTGTAATACTAACTATATCTTCCTTTTTATTTATAACCCCTTCCGAATGTAAAAAACCTATAGCTAGATATTTAAGAGATTTAGGGCTACACAAAAGTGTAACAAACTCTTCATCGTTTACAAAAATGGTAAAAGGATACTCAACAACTATTATGTCCGTGTCATTTTTAATTTTTTCGCCTTTTATTCTAAGTATTTCATACTTTTTTATATCGTCCATTTTATCAATCCTTTTATCTATAATAAATACTTAAACCTTTATTCCCATCCCCTTTTTACCATAGCAAATCTCTCATATTCCTCAATTGTATTCAAATTTATAAACATATCCCAATCAGGACTAAACTTCCGAGCAGATATCTCACTTACCACAAAAAAATCTAAACTTTTAACTAATGAGAAAACCGACCTTTTCCCCCTACTAAGTTGACATTCAATAGCACTAATTATACTTTTAGAATAAAAAGCATTTAACGGCTCTATCCAGTCATCAATTTGTGTAATACAACCATGGTAATTACCGCTATCTAAACATTTTTTCATATATTTAATATAGTCTATATTAATAACGGGCATATCACATGCTATAAAATACACATATTGACTTTTTGCATTCATTAAACCTGAATGTATCCCACTTAAAGGACCCATGTCTTTTATAATATCAGATACTATTCTACAATCAACATCACTATAATATTCTGGATTGTTAGACACAATAATTATGTCATCAAACTCATCTTTAAGTTTTTCTATAATGCATAAAATAAGTCTTCTTCCATTTATATTTAGTAACTGTTTATCAAATCCCATTCTAGTACTTTTACCGCCAGCTAGTATTACAGCGCTTCCAAATTTATTCATGTTAATCCCTCTATCTAGCACATTCACTAGTTTTACCCGTCATTATCTCTAGCCCATGATGCACAGAATCAATAATATATTCTAAAGACTCTCTTACTGCTTTGGGACTTCCTGGCAGGTTTATTATTAATGTCTTATTCCTTATCCCTGAAATTCCACGAGATAACATAGCCCTAGGAGTTATCTGAAGGCTATAATACCTTATAGCCTCAGATATCCCTGGTACTAATTTATCAATAGCTTTTTTAGTAGCTTCTGGTGTAACATCCCTAGGACTAAAACCAGTACCTCCTGTCGTTAAGATTAAATCAACACCTAACTTATCAGCCATATAAACTATTTCTTCATATATCATATTCTCTTCATCTGGAAGTACAATATATTTCTCTACTCGATAGCCTTTTTCCGTTACTATATCCTTTATAACTTTACCGCTCAAATCTTCTCTTTCTTTCTTATACCCCTTATCACTTGCAGTGATTATACCTACTTTAAACATTTTATCCACCCCAAGGTAAATTCATATATTCTTGCATTCTTCTTTCATATTCTTCCTTGAATAATTTTTCATGACTATCTTCCCATTGAGCCAATACTTCAAAAACCTTTCTGGCTCCTTCATCGTCAGCTCTTTCAGCAGCTTTCCTGTAAAATTCTGCATAATCCTTTTCAATCAGATATGCCATTCTCAATATTGTTAAATCTGGAATATCTGATTCCTGTAAAGTTGCATTTAGATGTTCTGATTTCTCACGTTTTTTAAATATTTCTCTATTATTAATATCAAGTTCCTTTGGAATGTCTTTAAATCCTTTAGTCTTCTCATAGCTATCTAATTGTTCTTTAAGAAATTCATAATGCTCCATTTCAACTTCTGCTAATTTTTCAAAAATAGCTTTGCTTGTTGGATTTGAAAATTTCTCTGCCTTTTCCTTAAAAAAGTTATATCCTTCTAACTCCATTTGCATAGCATATTTTAATATTGACCTATAATCCATTTTGTTACCTCCATAACTTTTCTATTCTTACAGCACATACCTTTAGTTCAGGAATTTTTGCTATTGAATCCAATTCTGTATTAGTTAAAAAGTTTGCTGCACCATCTGCAAAGTGGAAAGGCATAAATACTACATCTTCATCTACAATGTCTGTAATTCTAACTTTAGTTGTAATTTCACCGCGTCTTGATGTAACTTTTACCTTATCACCATCATTAAGTCCAAGCTTATTAGCAGTAGCTGGATTTATTTCAATGTATGACTCTGGTGATAATTTGTTTAATCCTTCTACTCTACCTGTCATTGTTCTCGTGTGATAATGATATAATACCCTACCTGTAGTTAAAATAAACGGATATTCAGAATCAGGTAATTCTGCACTTTCTATATAATCGGTTGGCATAAATAAACCTTTACCCCTAGCACAAGAATCTTTGTGTAAATATTTAGTTCCTGGGTGGTCTTTTGTAGGACATGGCCATTGTAATCCTACCTCTTCGATTCTATCGTAACTTATACCACCATACTGAGGTGTTACAGAAGCTATCTCATCCATTATTTCAGATGGATGTGAATACTTTTTATCGTACCCTAGCATGTTCATTATATCCATCAATATTTCCCAATCAGGCTTTGATTCTCCAACTGGTTCTATAGCCTTTCTAACTCTCTGAACCCTTCTCTCTGTATTAGTAAATGTACCATCTTTTTCAGCAAAAGATGCGGCTGGCAGTACAACATCAGCAAGTTCTGCTGTTTCTGTTAAGAAAATGTCTTGCACAACTAGAAAATCCAAATTTTCTAATGCTTTCTTGACGTGATTTAAATCTGGGTCAGATACCATTGGATTTTCACCCATTATATACATGAATTTAATATTACCTTTTTCTGCCTCATGCATCATTTCTGGTATTGTTAAACCTACCTTTGATGATAGTTTAACTCCCCATGCCTTCTCAAACTTTTCTATTACCTCTGGTTTAAATACTTTTTGATATCCTGGTAAGTCTGCTGGTAATCCCCCCATATCACAGGCACCTTGAACATTGTTTTGACCACGCAATGGGTTAACTCCTGCTGACTCCTTACCTACATTACCACATAATAATGCTAAGTTAGAAATAGCCATAACACCATGTGTACCAGTTCTATGTTGAGTTATACCCATAGCATAATAAATTCCAGCTTTGTCAGCCTTAGCATATAATCTAGCAGCTTTTCTAATATCTTCAGGGTCTACACCACAAATTTCTCCTACTTTTTCAGGTGTATAATTTTTAACTAGTTTTTCTAATTCTTCATAATTTTCCGTTCTTTGTTTAATATATTCTTTATCTTGTAGTCCTTCTTCTATAATTACATTCATCATACCATTAAATAAAGCTATATTCGTACCTGGCCTGATTTGTAAAAATACATCTGCATCCTTAGCTAAATCTATTCTTCTTGGATCTGCTACAATAATCTTAGCTCCTCTTAATTTAGCCTGTCTCATTTTAGCTCCAATTACTGGATGGTTTTCTGTTGTATTAGAGCCTGTAACAAAAATTACATCAGCATTTAAAATTTCCTCAATACTATTTGTCATAGCACCGCTACCTAATGTAGTTGCAAGACCTGCAACTGTTGAGGAGTGTCAGAGTCGTGCACAGTGGTCAACATTATTTGTACCGATTACACCTCTAAATAATTTTTGGAAAAGATAATTTTCTTCATTTGTACACCTAGCAGAAGTAAGCCCTGCGAAAGCTTCTGAACCATATTTATCTTTAATCTCCTTTATTTTGTCAGTAATAAGTCTGTATGCTTCATCCCATGTTGACTCTACAAATTTACCATTCTTTTTGATTAATGGTTTTTTCAATCGGTCAGGATGATTAATAAAGTTATATCCAAATTTGCCCTTTACACATAATAACCCTTTGTTTGATGGGCCATCTGCAGGCTGCACACCAACTATCTTGTTGTCTTTTACAAGTAAATCCATTTGACAGCCAACACCACAATATGAACAAGTTGTTCTTACTTTTTTAGTCTCCCATAACCTAAATTTTTCCTTAGATTTTGGCATCAAAGCACCTACTGGACATACTGATACACAGTTACCACAAGATACACATATTGAATTTTCAATACCTTCTTCAAATGGAGTAGTTACGTGCACCTTAAATCCGCGCTCACTAAATCCTATTGCATTAGTACATTGTAATTCTGAACAAACTCTAACACATTTACCACACATGATACATTTATTCTGGTCATTATAATAAAATGGATTTGTATCATCAATAGGATACTTCTTTTTATCCCCTTTAAAACTTGATTCTTTGATGCCATACTCGTAACAATAATCCTGAAGTTTGCAATCTCCTGATTTTTCACAAGTCAAACAGTCTAGTGGGTGATTTGCAATAAGAAGTTCTAATATATCTTTTCTTACTTTGATGACTTTATCACTATGAGTGTAAATTTCCATACCCTCTTCTATTTTAGTTGAACAAGCTGTAGGAAGATTTCTCCTTCCAACTACTTCTACAACACAAAGTCTACAAGCAGCATGAGGCTTTAACCTCTCATCATAACAGAGGGTAGGAATCTCAATTCCTATTTCTCTACATGCTTGAAGTATCGTTAGATCTTCCGACACTTCAACTTTTTTACCGTTTATAGTAACACTAACCATAAAATCTACCCTCCTTGCTTAACCTTCTATCTTTTCTATTATTTCTTCTAGTCCTAGTGCTTTTTGCCAGTCTGTCTCAATAAACTTACCATTTTCCTTTATATATGGCTTATCAATTTTTTCAACATTTACTAATTCTGTCCATAACCTTCCCTTTAAACAGAGTGGTCTTCCCTCTCCTGGAGCTTTTGCTTTTACTGCAACAGTCTTACCATTCTTCTTGAGAACTTCAAAATCACAACCGTATTCACAAACCTTACACTTTACTACCTCTTTTTCAGCCTCCCAAACTCTTATCTTGTTCATATTCCTTCTGTCAATTAATGCACCTGTTGGACATACTGCAACACATCTATTACAAGATACGCATCTTGATTCTTCTAATGAGTTATTTGCATCTGCAACTATTCTTGTTTCAAAACCTCTATTAGCAAAAGATAATACTGCTCTTTCATTTATTTGTGCACACGTTCTTACACATTTGCCACAAAGAATACATTTACTTTCATCTCTTAATATATAAGGACTTGATGTATCTATCAGAGCTTTTCTTCTTTCTCCATTATGTTCTCTAAATTTAACATTATATCTATAAGCATATTTTTGAAGCAAACACTCTCCAGCCTTCTCACAAGTTAAACAGTCATTTGGATGATTATCCAATAATAATTGTAATATTTCTTTTCTTGTTTTAACTACTCTTTCACTTTCAGTATGAACAACCATTCCTTCAGCTACTTGTGTTGAACAGGCTGTCATTAGTTTTGGATTCCCTTCAATTTCAACTATACATAACCTGCAAGAAGATACCACTTCTAAATTTGGGTCATAGCACAATGCAGGTATATCAATTCCCAATTTTTCAGCTGCTTGGATAATAGTATAATTCTCAGGCACAGAAATTTTTTGTCCGTCTATTGATAAAGTTACTTTTTTCATATCTATTCCCCCTAAAGGTTACTTCTTGATTATTGCATCAAATGGACATACAGCTTGGCAAGCACCACATTTAATACACTTATCTTGATCTATTATATGTCTTTCTTTAACTTTTCCACTTATACATGATACTGGGCATTGTTTAGCACATTTAGTACATCCAACACATTTCTCTGTTATATAATATTGTAGTAATTCTTGACATGAACCAGCTGGACATCTCTTTTCATTTACATGCGCTTCATATTCGTGTCTAAAATATTTTAATGTTGATAATACTGGATTCGGTGCTGTTTGTCCTAATCCACATAATGATGCTGATTTGATAGTTTCAGCTAAATTTTCTAACTTCTCTATATCTTCTGGTTCACCTTTGCCGCTAGTTATTCTTTCTAATATCTCTAACATTCTCTTTGTACCCTCACGACATGGAGTACATTTACCACATGACTCTTCCACAGTAAAGTCTAAGAAGAATCTCGCTATATCTACCATACATGTATCTTCGTCCATTACTATCATTCCGCCTGAACCCATCATTGAACCTAATTCTGTTAATGTATCAAATTCTATTGGTGTATCTATTAGGTCTGCTGGT
>NZ_JBFWFX010000024.1:0-21914 GCF_050286925.1 Caloranaerobacter longqiensis | reverse complement strand
TTTCGGTACTTTAAATCCCCCGAAGGTTCATTAAAGTACCTACCCGCTCGACTTGCATGTGTTAGGCACGCCGCCAGCGTTCGTCCTGAGCCAGGATCAAACTCTCAAGGAAAAACTTGATTTTCAGCTATCAGCTGTTAGTTTATAATCCTGTCTCCGCACTGTTCAGTTTTCAAAGACCAAATCTTCTTTATCAAATCTTTTTTATCGGCTTTTGCCGCCGACTCTTAATACTATAGCAGATTTATTTATCTATGTCAAGAACTTTTTTTAACTTTTTTGTTTTGCTTTTTTCCTCAACGGCAAAAAATACTTTACCACAATTTTTATACTAAGTCAATAGTGTTTATAATTTATTTACGTGTTAATTTTTTCTAATTCTTTTCTAAATTTCTGTATAATCTTTTTTTCTAATCTCGAAACTGTCATTTGTGATACTCCTAATTCTTTAGCTATATCACTTTGAGTTTTATTATCAAAATATCTGCCTTTCAAAATTCTTTTTTCTAAATCATTTAACTTGTCTAATACTTTCTGTAAAAAATCTATATTTTCTATTTTATTAAAATATTTATCATCTTCTCCTATTAAGTCTCCCAAAGTCATATCTTTATCATCATCAGAATCATAGGTTAAATCTAATGAATGAGGCATATATACTTTACTCACTTCCATAGCCTCTAATATTTCTTCTTCACTACACATCAGATATTCAGCTATATCTTTTACTGTAGGAGTCTTTTGAAGTTTTTGTGTTAAAATAACTTTAGCATTACTAATTTTCTTAGAAAGTTCTTGTATCCTCCTTGGTACCCTTATTACCCATCCTTTGTCTCTAAAATACTTTTTTATTTCTCCTATTATAGTTGGAGTAGCAAAACTTGAAAACTCATATCCTTTATCTACATCATATCTATCTATTGCATAAATTAAAGCAAGACATGCAACCTGATATATATCTTCATAATCTATTCCCTTATTTGCATATTTTTTAGATAATATCTCAGCTATATATAAGTGTCTTTCTATTAATTCATTTCTTATTGAAAAATCTTTATTTTTTTTATACATTGAAAATAACGTTTTATTATCAATATCTTTATATTCATTATGAGCATCATTTGGATATTTTTTAGGTACATTCATTAGACATCCACCCTTAATTTTTTCATCATTTTCAAACAAACTATTCCATCACAATTTTCACATCTAACTCCATCCATCAGAGATTCGATTATCAAAATACTTAAGCTTCTATTATCATCTATATCAGAAACTTCATCATATCTCTCTTGGCATACAAACTGTTTAGCTTGTATATTTATAATTAATCTATCTTCCATTATTTCAAATTTTATGTCTATATTTTGATTTTCGCCATTTTTGATAATCATTGTGCAAGCCTCTGCTATAGCCACTTTGATGTCTTCTATTTCCTCAATATCAAAACCTATTCTACTTGCTATTGCTGAAGAAGTTAATCTAACTACACTAACATATTCAGCCCTTGCTGGTATTGTGAGATTAATTATATCCCCTTTATTTTGATTAACAGATTCTATCATAAACTTCACTCCTTAATAATAAATACTTTATTTAATCCTGTTATATCAAATAATTTATTTATATTTGGCCTTATATTAGTCAGTATTATATTCTTATCTTTTTCTCTAAGTTTCTTTAATCCACTAATTAATACACCTAACCCTGTACTGTCCATATAAACTAATTCTTCACCATCTAATATTACATCTGCACTTTTTTCATTAATCATTCCAAGCAAAATATCTTTAAAATTTGGTGATGTATATATATCTATCTCACCCATTGGTTTAAGAATCCATACATTTTTAGTTGTGTCGAATTCTTTTTTCACCTCTAAACCCATAATATTCCTCCTTAATCTCTAAATTCTGTTTACAAACCTGTATAAATATAGTATATTATAATTTTCTATATTCTTAAAGTACTAGTATTTTAACTTTAATCATAAAATAAAGCGTGCATTACGCACGCTTTATTCTTCATCTTCTTCTGCTGCCACTTTAGCAATAGATACGACTCTATCATTTTCAGATATTTTCATTAAAGTCACACCTTGAGTACTTCTTCCCATTTGTGATATATCTGATACCTTCAATCTTATTATTGTCCCTGATACACTAATTAGCATTACTTCATCATTAATACTAACAACTTTTGCTCCAACAATATTTCCTGTTCTTTTCTTTACATTATATGTTTTTATGCCCTTTCCGCCTCTACTTTGAGATCTGTATTCTGAAATTTGAGTCCTCTTTCCATAACCTTTTTCTGTTATAACCAATAGATCATTATCTTCTTTAACCAAATCCATAGCTACTAACTCATCATCTTCATTAAGTGTAATAGCTTTTACTCCCATTGCACTTCTTCCCATATTTCTAACATCTTTTTCACTAAACCTTATAGACATTCCTTGAGCTGTTACCAATATAAGTTCATCTTCTCCATTCGTTTTCTTTACTTCTATTAGCTCATCTTCTTCTCTTAAATTTATAGCTATAAGACCATTTTTTCTGATATTATCAAATTCATTTAATCCCGTTTTCTTTATTAATCCTTTCTTTGTTGCAAATACAAGATAATCTTCAGGATTAAATTCTTTTATTGGTATTACAGCAGTTATTTTTTCATTTACATCCAAATTTAAAAGATTTATTATCGCAGTACCTTTTGCTTGTCTTTTAGCTTCTGGAATTTCGAAAGCTCTTAATTTATAAACTTTTCCCTTATTAGTAAAGAATAAAATATTGTCATGGGTAGAAGTAACAAAAATATCTTCAACGAAATCTTCTTCTCTTGTTGTTAAGCCCGTAATTCCTTTACCGCCTCTTCTCTGTGCTTTATACGTATCTTCTGGCAATCTCTTAATGTATCCAAAATGAGTTAATGTAATAACTACCTTTTCTTCCTTAATCATATCTTCTATACTTATTTCATCTATACTAGCTCTTATCTCTGTTCTTCTATCATCATTATATTTTTCTTTAATCTCAAGTAATTCATCTTTAATTATTTTATAAATAAGTCTATCATCAGCTAATATCTCTCTATATTCATTTATAAGCTTAATTAATCCTTCATACTCTTCTTCTATTTTATCCCTCTCTAATCCAGTTAATTTTTGTAATCTCATATCTAATATAGCTTGTGCTTGCTTTTCTGTAAGTCCAAATTTATTCATTAATCCGTCTCTTGCTTCATTTACTGTTTTAGAATTTCTAATTAAGCTTATAACTTCATCTATATGATCTAAAGCTATTCTTAAACCTTCAAGGATATGTGCTCTATCTTCAGCTTTATTTAGGTCATATTGTGTTCTTCTTGTTATAACTTCTTTTTGGTGATTTAAATAATGTCTTATTACTTCCCTTAAATTTAGAACTTTAGGTTGATCATCAACTAAAGCAAGCATAATTATACTAAATGTATCTTGCAGTTGAGTATGTTTATATAAATTATTTAAAACTACATTAGGATTGGCATCTCTTTTTAACTCTATAACGATTCTCATTCCATTTCTATCAGATTCATCTCTTAAAGCTGATATACCTTCTATTTTCTTATCTCTAACTAATGAAGCTATTTTTTCTATAAGTTTTGCTTTATTTACTTGATATGGTAATTCTGTAACAATTATTCTTGTTTTTGATTTGTTTAATTGTTCTATATAAGTTCTTCCCCTAACAATAACTTTTCCTCTACCTGTTCTATATGCAGCTTTTATTCCTTCTCGACCCATTATAATTCCACCAGTTGGAAAATCTGGTCCTTTAATAGCTTTCATCAATTCCTCTACATCTACTTCAGGATTATCTATCATCATAACTATACCATCTATAACTTCTCCTAAGTTATGAGGTGGTATAGATGTTGCCATACCAACAGCTATACCTGATGAACCATTAACTAATAGATTCGGAAATCTACTAGGTAGTACTTTAGGTTCTTTTAATGTTTCATCAAAATTCGGTCTAAAGTCAACTGTATCTTTATTTATATCTCTCAACATTTCTGTTGCTATTTTAGACATTCTAGCTTCTGTATAACGCATTGCAGCAGCACCATCGCCGTCAATAGAACCAAAGTTACCATGACCATCTACAAGTAGATATCTTGTTGAAAAATCTTGTGCCATCCTTACCATTGCATCATATACAGCACTATCTCCATGTGGATGGTATTTACCTAATACGTCCCCAACTATACGTGCAGATTTTCTGAAAGGTTTGTCCGGTGTTAGGTTAAGCTCATTCATAACGTGAAGAATTCTTCTATGAACAGGTTTTAACCCATCTCGTACATCAGGTAGCGCCCTACTTACAATTACGCTCATAGCATAATCCAGATAAGATTTTCGCATCTCATCCTCTATATCCACCTGGATAATCCTCTGTTTATCGTTATTCATCTATATCCTCCTCATGAATAATTATTTTCATCTAATTCATTAAATATCAAGATTTCGCACATATTTAGCATTTTCTTCAATGAATTCTCTTCTAGGTTTAACTTTATCTCCCATAAGTGTAGTAAATATCTCATCAGCTGCAACTGCATCATTAATACTAACTCTAAGTAAAATTCTTTTCTCTGGGTTCATCGTAGTTTCCCAAAGCTGATCTGGATTCATTTCTCCAAGACCTTTGTATCTTTGTATACTGTACCCACTTCTACCTATTTCGTTTAATATTTTTTCAAGCTCTCTGTCATTATAAGCATAGTATTCCGATTTACCTTTTTTAATTTTATATAAAGGTGGTTGAGCAATATATATATGTCCTTGTTCGATTAAAGGTTTCATATATCTAAAGAAGAACGTTAGTAATAAAGTTCTAATATGAGCACCGTCTACATCGGCATCAGTCATAATAATTATTTTACCATACCTTAATTTTTCAATATTAAAATCATCACCAATCCCGCATCCAAAAGCAGTAATCATAGCTTTTATTTCTTCATAATTTAGTATTTTATCTAATCTAGCTTTCTCAACATTCATTATCTTACCTTTAAGAGGTAATATAGCTTGAGTTCTTCTATCTCTACCTTGTTTAGCTGAACCACCTGCAGAATCACCCTCTACTAGATATATTTCACATTTTGATGCATCTTGTTCTGAACAGTCTGCAAGTTTTCCAGGTAGAGATAAGTTTTCAAGTACATTTTTCCTTCTAGTTAATTCTCTAGCTTTTCTAGCAGCCTCTCTAGCTCTTGCTGCCTTTATAGCTTTATCTACTATCAATTTCGCTTCTTTTGGATTTTCTTCTAGAAAACCAGTTATATTTTCAGAAACTAAGCTTTCAACTATTCCTCGCATTTCACTGTTTCCAAGTTTAGTTTTAGTCTGACCTTCAAATTGAGGGTCTGGCAGTTTAACAGAAAGTACAGCAGTTAAACCTTCTCTAATATCTTCACCTGTTAAATTGCTATCTTTATCTTTCAATAAGTTATTTTTTCTTGCATAATCATTTATAACTCTTGTTAATGCAATCTTAAATCCACTTAGATGAGTACCACCTTCATGAGTATTAATGTTATTAGCAAAACTAAATATATTCTCACTATAGTCGGTAGTATACTGCATAGCTAATTCAATAATGCAGTTATCCTTTTCCTTTTCAAAATATATTACTTTATCATGTATAGGTGTTCTATTTCTATTTAAATACTCTACAAAAGCTTTTATTCCGCCTTCATAATAGAACTTTTTCTTTTTATTCTGTCTTTTATCCTCAATTGTAATTGTAATTCCTTTATTTAAAAATGCTAACTCTCTCAATCTGTGTTCTAAAGTATCATATCTAAAATTAACATCTTCAAATATCAAATGATCAGGTTTAAATGTTATAGTAGTTCCTGTTCCTTCTGTTTCACCTATTACTTGTAATTCTGTTACTGGTTTTCCTCGTTCAAATCTTTGCTTATATATCTTATTGTTTCTATGAACTATAACCTCTAGCCATTCAGATAATGCATTAACTACTGAAACTCCAACACCATGAAGTCCGCCAGATACCTTGTATGCACTATTATCAAATTTACCACCAGCATGTAAAACTGTAAGTACAGTCTCAACAGTAGATTTTCCTGTTTTAGGATGTATTTCAACAGGTATACCACTACCGTTATCAATTACAGTTATTGAATTGTCTTCGTTTATTATAACATTAATAGTATCACAGACTCCTGCTAATGCTTCATCTATACTATTGTCGACAATCTCATAAACTAAATGGTGTAATCCTCTCAGACCAGTACTACCAATATACATACCTGGTCTTTTTCTAACAGGCTCTAATCCTTCTAAAACTTGTATTTGCTGTGCACCATAATTTCTTTCCCTCTGTATTTCAGCCATTTAGTAGCCTCCAATCTACTCAAGTTTTTTATAATCAATAGGAAATTATAATAAAATCCCATATTTTAAAAATTTAATGTTGATTTTATTGAAACTTTGTCTGGCATGTTTACATGCCAGAGTCGTTATAAACTACATTAATTTGTGGATAATTTTAAATATAATTTCCGTAATGGATTAGGGCAAAATCTACCTTAATTTATCTAAATCGAAGATTTTGTTCTAATCTAATTATTTGATGAGTCCAGCTCTTTTATTTAAAGTAGTAGAAGAAATATTAGAACAATATATAATACTTTTTCTTATCTTACTACCACTTTTTTTATCTATTTCAACTTTTTCTGTAATTATATAGGATTTTATTTTCTTATCTGTAATATTTTTTATAAACCCCTCTTCCTCAGCTATATTAAAAAATTCTTTTGTATCTTTTGATTTCAAAGACTTATGGTCAATTATACAAATTATATCTTTTAGTGGTATTACATAATCTTTGCCTAAATGTAAAAACATCTATTTTCCTCCCTAATATAAACAAATTAACTACAATCTTATAATATATATTATTCAGCTGCGTTATTCAACTTAATTTTTCACTAGACATTTACTATATTTCCCTTCGATACATAAAATACTTTTTTATCCTTTTTGTGGATGTCAAGAACATCTATATCTTCCGTGCTAGTGATTATCGTTTGTATATCCTTAAAAGTCGATAATAAGAATTTTCTTCTTTTTATATCTAATTCTGATAAAACATCATCAAGCAATAAAACAGGATATTCTCCTATTTCTGACTTTACTAATTCTACTTCTGCCAATTTCATTGAAAGTGCAGCTGTTCTCTGTTGACCTTGAGAACCGAATATCTTTACATCTAATCCATTTATATTTATTTTTATATCATCTCTATGTGGTCCAAACTCTGTAGTACCTCTTTCTATATCTTTTGCTAGGTTTTCATTTAAAACCTTTATAAAAATATCTTTTATTTCATTTTTGCTTAGTTCACAATCTATATTGAAAGAAGGCATATATTCAAGCTCAAGTTCTTCTATTCCTTCAGTTATATTTTTATGGATATTCTTTGATATTTTAGATATTTTTTCTATAAATTCCATGCGATCTTTAATTATTTCAGAGCCAACCTCAGCTAACTGCATGTCCCAAACTTCTATAGTTTTAAGTCTGTTATTATTTATTTGAATAGACTTTAAAAGATTATTTCTCTGTTTAAGTATTTTACTATATCTATTGATATTATAACGATATTTTGGTCTTATCTGGGATATTTCAGTATCTAAAAACTCTCTTCTATTACTTGGACCTTCTTTAACTAATTTCAAATCTTCAGGAGAAAATAAAACGACATTTAAATTACCAAATAAATCAGATATTTTATCAATTTCTACCCTATTAATTCTAACTCTCTTTGTTTTTTTTTTCTCAAATTTAATTTCTATAAATTTATCAGTAAAATCCCATCTGACATTTATGCCTATATAAGCTTTATCTTTATCTATTTTTATTAGTTCTTTTTCTTTAGCCGCTCTGTACGATTTACCAAAAGCACATATATATATAGATTCTAATAAATTAGTCTTACCTTGTGCATTATCTCCTATAAATATATTTAACTTTTTATTTAATTTTATTTCCAATTTATCATAATTTCTATAGTTTATAAGTTTAATACTTTCTATATGCACGTAAAGCACTCCTTTAGGAAAGAAACATCATTTTTTTATTCTACAATATAACTTTCACCATTAGATAACTCTATTATATCTCCTTTTTTTACTTTTTTACCTCTTTGAAGGATAATCTCTCCATTTAATTTAACTTGGCCATTCTTTATCAAGATTTTTGCATGTCCACCTGTTTCAGCTACATTCGCATATTTTAATAGTTGATCTAATTTTATATATTCTGTATATATCTTTATTTTCTTCATACCATCAACTCCTTGAAATTAATATCCTTGAAAATTAATAGACACCTTAAACTAGGTGTCTTAAATTTTAATGGTTTTCGTTTAATCTGACTGGTAAGACTAGATATGTGTAACTATTATCTTCATAAGGCCTCATTATACAAGGTTTTACATTACTTTCAAAATCCATAATTATCTCTTCACTATCTATAACTCTTAATGCGTCTAACATATATTTTGAATTAAATGCTATTTTAATGTCATTTCCTTCAAGCTCTATAGGCAATTCCTCATAGACATTACCTATTTCAGAATTGGAGCTTATTATCATCTTTTCATCTGATATAGTAAATTTAACAAGGTTATTTTTTCCTTCTCTTGCAAGTAATGAAGCTCTTTCAATACTTTCTTGTATATTTCTAGTATTTACTTTAACTCTTGATTTATACTCATCTCTTATTATATCACGATAATTTATAAATTCACCTTCAAGTAGTCTTGATGTTATAACTGTTTCACCAAAATCAAAAAGTACATGACTTGAAGTAAACATTATTTTAACATCTGAATCATCATCGTCAAGTATTCTACTAACTTCATTAAGTGTTTTACTAGGTATTACAACTTTTATATTATTATCACTATTAACATTAATTTCTTTAACTGCAAGTCTATAACCGTCTAATGCTACAAGTGCTGCTTTTTTATTGTTAACTTCTAATAGAGCTCCCGTAAGTATTGGTTTTATTTCATCTTGTGCAGCTGCAAATATAGTTTGTTTAATCATACTTTTCAAAAGATCTTTAGGTATACTTAGACTAATATCGTTATCTACAACTGGTAATTGTGGATATTCTACAGAAGGTTGACCAATTATATTAAATTTAGAATTTCCACAAGTGATATGAACATTATTATTTTCATCAGTTACAATTTCAACATCTAAACTAGGTAATTTTCTGATTATATCTCCAAAAAGTCTTGATGCAATTACTATAGAACCTTCTTCTATTACTTCACAGTTTATTTTTGATTCTATTCCTATTTCTAAATCTGTACCAGTAAGCTTTAAAGTATTTTTTTCAGCTTCAAGTAAGATTCCATTTAATATAGGTAAAGTTGTTTTTGATGTAATGGCTTTTTGGACAATATTTATACATCTATTTAGTTCTTTTTGAGAAATTTTTATTTTCAATTGTGGATAACCTCCTTCTTAGTGGTTAGAAAAAATATAAATACTAAATTTATAGTAATAGTAATAGGTAAGGTTAATATGTGGATAACTGAATAAATAAACTAAAAATGCAGAATAGTAACTGTTGATAATTTGTTAGTAAAAAAACTTAATTATAAACATAATAACAGTCAAAAAATTTTTGAATTGTTATCAACATTATACTAACAATTTATTAACATATAAATGTTGATTATTCACCTTTTATTTCACTTATAATATTTTCAATTTTTAGTTTTAGTTCTGCATTATTTTTAATATCAGATGAAATTTTGTCGTATGCATGTATAACTGTAGTATGGTCTCTGCCACCAAATTCGTCACCTATTTTTGGTAGAGATAAATCTGTTAATTCTCTACATAGATACATTGCAATTTGCCTTGGATAAGCTATTGATCTTGTTCTTTTTTTAGAGTCAAAATCTTCAACGTTTACATTAAAGTTTTTAGCTACTATTTCTTTTATTAGCTTTACATTAATTTCTCTTGGTTTAGTGTTAGAAATTATATCTTTTAAAGCTTCGGTAGCCAGCTCAACTGTTACCTCTCTATTGGTTAAAGAAGAATAAGCTACAATTCTGATTAATGCACCTTCAAGCTCTCTAATATTAGATTGTATTTTAGTTGCTATATAAAGCATTACATCATTTGGAACGTGTATATTTTCAACTTTTGCTTTTTTTCTTAATATAGCTATTCTAGTTTCTAAATCAGGTGGCTGTATGTCTGCAATTAAACCCCATTCGAATCTTGACCTTAGTCTGTCTTCTAATGTAGGAATTTCTTTTGGTGGCCTATCACTAGATATAATAATTTGTTTATTAGCTTCATGAAGAGCATTGAATGTATGGAAAAATTCTTCCTGAGTTCTCTCTTTACCAGCTATAAATTGTATATCGTCTATAAGTAGCACGTCGACGTTTCTGTATTTATTTCTAAATTCAACATTTCTATCATCTCTAATAGAGTTAATTAGCTCATTTGTGAATTTTTCTGATGAAACGTAAACTACTTTAGCTTTTGGATTTTGGTTTAATATATAGTGACCTATAGCATGCATAAGATGAGTTTTACCTAGTCCAACCCCCCCATAAATAAAAAGAGGGTTATATGCTTTAGCAGGAGCCTCAGCTACTGCTAAAGATGCTGCATGAGCAAATCTATTGCTATTACCAATGACAAATGTGTCGAATGTATATTTAGGGTTTAATTGAGCTCTTGAAGTAGAAGTGTCATTTATTTCATTTTGTATAGTTTGTCCAATATCGTTTATTTCTTCTCCTGGAATTATAAATTTAATATCGAAATCTCTATTAGTGGCTTGTTTAACGGCATTTTTGATTAATGTTAGATATCTGGCCACTAATATACCTTTTGTAAACTCATTTGGAACCCCTAATATTATTTGATTGTCATTTATAGTCAATGGTTCTATAGTTTTGAACCAAGTGTTAAAGCTAACTTCTGTTAGTTCTATTTTTATTAATTTTAGGGTATCATTCCAAATATCATCTAAATTTAAATTCATTTATATTCCTCCTATCCATATAGGATTATAGACATATTTAAATGAAATAATACAAGATATACACAATTTTATCCACAGAAAAATAGTGTAATGATTTAGTATAAATGAATATTATTTATTCACAAGGAAAATATATAGATGTGAATAAGATGTAGATAGATATATTGTGAATAATAAATAAAATATAAATTTGGAGTTTGTCCACAAGATATAAAAAAATTAATGTGGAATATAAATATAGTATTTTTCTAATTAAAAAAATTATAATCCACAAAATTAAAAGTTATACACAACTTTATCCACACATTGTGTATAAAATTATTAATTGTTAATAAATAATCCACATGTTTATATAATAATATCAAAAAAAATGTTGATAATCAACAATATTAAAAAAGATATCCACAAGATCAACATAAATGTAGATTATTTATTAACATATGGAAATTCATTAATTCCTTGACATAAGGATATAATATGGCTATAATCAATAGTAGTGTCTGCTTTTTTTGGATAAATGCAATGCTTTATATAAATAAAGGAAAGAAAGTTTAGTAGTTGTTGAAGGGGGTGTATTTGGAATGAAAAGAACATATCAGCCAAAGAAGAGACAGAGAAAGAAAGAGCATGGGTTTAGAAAGAGAATGAGTACAAGATCAGGAAGAAATGTGTTAAAGAGACGTAGAAGAAAGGGCAGAAAGAGGTTGACAGCATAAGGCCGCATATTAGTGGCCTTTTTATGTTAATTTCCAGGATATTTAAGGGGAATTACAATGGATAAGAAAAAACTAAAGCTTAAAAATAGTAGAGAGTTTAAAAGAGTATATAAATATGGAGATTCTTATGCTAATAAATATTTGGTAATTTTTTTTATTAAAAATAATTTAGGATACAATAGGGTTGGTTTTTCTGTTACTAAAAAGATAGGTAAAAGTGTAGTTAGAAACAGGGTTAGAAGATTGATAAAAGAAGCTTACAGGTTGAATAGTGATAAACTGAAACAAGGATATGATTTGGTATTTATACCTAAAAAAACAGCTGTAGAACAAGGATATAAGGAAATAGAGAGTGCGATGATGCATTTATTTAAGAAAACCAAACTGTTAAAATAGGGTGTATATATGAGAAAATTAGTTGTAATTTTAATAAGAACGTATCAAAAATTTATTTCACCATTAAAACCTAGAACATGTAGGTTTTATCCAACATGTTCTGAATATTCAATTAAAGCTATAGAAAAATATGGATTAATAAAAGGCGGATTTAAAAGTATAAAGAGAATTATTAGATGTAATCCTCTTAACCCTGGAGGTTATGATCCGTTGGAATAAAGAGGAGGTTATTGAATGATAGATTTATTTGCTAGACCTTTAGGAGCTTTAGTTAAGGTTATTTATAATTTTGTATATAGTTTAGGATTTGATGCTAAATTATTTTCTGCATATTCTATTGCTATTATAATAGCTACAATAATTTTAAGATTTATTTTATTACCTCTAACATTAAAACAGATGAGGTCAATGAAAAAAATGCAGGAACTTCAACCTAAGATAAAGGAGTTACAGAATAAATATAAAAATGATCAGCAGACTCTAAATATCAAAACTATGGAGTTATATAAGGAACATAATGTAAATCCTTTTAGTGGTTGTTTTCCTATATTGATTCAGATTCCTATATTTCTTGGTTTTCTTAGGGTGTTACAAGATCCTGTAAACTATATATTTGGCAGTGAGGCTGTATATGAATCTATAAATAAGACATTTTTTTGGATTTCTAATTTAAATAATCCAGATCCGTGGATATTTCCTATTTTAGCTGCTATTACAACATATCTTACTAGCAAAATGACGAATACAGCAGGAGGAAATGCACAGGCAGAGGCTACTCAAAGAACTATGACTATCATGTTTCCTTTTATGATGTTTTTCTTTGCTAAAAATACGCCAGCAGGTCTTCCGTTATACTGGGTTGTAAGTAATATTTTCCAAATAGTACAACAGTACTTAATTAATAGATCTATAGGTAATGTTAAGGAGGAGTCAAATTAGTATGAAGTCTATAGTTAAAACGGCTAAGACGATTGATGATGCTGTTAGAGAAGCTCTGTTGGAATTAGGTGCAGATAGGGATGATGTGCTTGTTAAAGTTTTAGAAGAACCTAGTAAAGGTTTTTTAGGTATTATAGGTTGTAAAGATGCTAAAGTTGAGGTTACTGTTGTAAATGACCCAGTAGAAATTGCAGGAAACTTTTTAAAGATGCTTTTTAATAAGATGGGAATAAAGGCTAGTACTAATATTAAAAGAGAAGGAAAGAGTTTATTTATAGATATTGAAGATATAAGCGATAGAGATATGGGAATTTTGATAGGAAAAAGAGGAAGGACTTTAGATTCTATACAATATCTTGTTGGTTTAGTTGTGAATAAAGAAAGAGAGAACTATATTAGAGTTTTCTTAGATATTAATAATTATAGAAAGAAAAGAGAGGAAACTCTTATCAGGCTAGCCGAAAAGATGGCGTTTAAAGCAAAGAGATTAAGAAGAGATATAAAACTTGAGCCAATGAATTCTAATGAAAGAAGGATTATACATTCAACACTCCAAAACAATCCTTATGTAGAAACTTTTAGTGAAGGAGAAGAGCCATTTAGAAGAGTAGTAATTAGTTATAAGAAGGAAACATCAAAAACCCAGTATTAATACTGGGTTTATGTTTTGTTCAAAGATTAATTTGGTATACTAATATTAGTCGATAGCCAATAGTTAATTAACTATAAATTAAATGAGGTGAGTTAAAGTGTATTTTGATACAATTGCTGCTGTTGCTACAGCACCTGGAGAAGCAGGTATTGGGATTGTAAGAATTAGTGGTGAAAAAGCAGTTGAAATAGCAGATAAAATTTTTAGAGCTAAAAATCAAAGAAAATTAAGTGATTTTCAAGAAAGAAGATTAACATATGGATACATAGTAGAGCCTGATACTGGAAAGAAAATAGATGAAGTATTAGCAGTATACATGAAAGGTCCATATACTTATACGAAAGAAGACATTGTAGAAATAAATTGTCATGGTGGAATAATACCTGTAAGGAGAATTTTAGAGATAGTATTAGAAAATGGGGCTAGACTTGCAGAGCCTGGCGAGTTTACAAAAAGAGCTTTTCTAAATGGTAGGATAGATTTATCACAAGCTGAGGCAGTAATTGATTTGATTAGAGCTAAAACCGATTCAAGTTTTGATGTGTCTTTTAACCAACTTGAGGGTGGATTATCAAAGGAAATAAATGAAATTAGAGAGATTTTATTGAGAATGTTAGCAAATATAGAGGCTAATATAGATTTTCCAGAAGAAGATATAGAAACAATGACATACGAAGGATTACTAGATGAAGGAAAAAATGTTTTAAAAAGAATAGAAAAACTTTTAGATACGGTATATACAGGAAAGATATTAAGAGAAGGATTAAAAACAGTAATACTTGGTAAACCTAATGTTGGTAAATCTTCACTTATGAATGCAATACTTAGAGAAAATAGAGCTATTGTAACAGATATACCTGGTACTACTAGAGATATAATAGAAGAATATGTAAATATTAAAGGTATTCCTTTAAAGATAATAGATACTGCTGGTATAAGGGAAACGGAAGATATAGTTGAAAAAATAGGAGTGGAAAGAGCAAAAAGCTTATTAGAAGAAGCAGATTTAGTTATTGTACTTTTTGATGTGTCTAAAGAGTTAACAGAGGAAGATATGGAAATTGTTAAACTGGTTAAAGATAAGAAGGCAATAGTATTAATAAATAAAATAGATTTACCTCTAGTAGTAAGTAGAGAAGAAATAGAGAAAATCTTACCGGGTAAAAAGATAATAGAAACTTCAATAATTAAAGGAGAAGGATTAGAAGTATTAGAAGATTCTTTAAAAGAAATGTTCTTTGCAGGAGAGGTAAAAATAAAAGATAATACAATAGTTACAAATGCTAGACATAAGAGTTTATTAATCAAAGCTAAAAAGAATATTGAAGAGGCTATCGAGTCTATTAAAATGGGTATGCCAATAGATTGTATAGAAGTTGATGTTAAAGATTGCTGGGAAAATCTAGGTCAAATAACGGGAGATACTGTAACAGAGGATATTATCGATAAGATATTTGAGGAATTTTGTATAGGCAAATAAGTTTATTCGTTTAAGAAGGAGGAAACTTCTATGAAATATCAAGCTGGTGAATATGACATTATCGTTATCGGAGCAGGACATGCAGGTTGTGAAGCTTCTCTTGCAGCTGCAAGAATGGGTATGAAAACCCTTTTACTTACAATAAATTTAGATTCTATAGCACTTATGCCGTGTAATCCTGCGATAGGTGGTACTGGAAAGGGACATTTAGTTCGAGAGATAGATGCTTTAGGCGGAGAAATGGGGAAAAATATTGATAAAACTTTTATTCAAAGTAGAATGTTAAATACATCAAAAGGACCGGCAGTACATTCTTTAAGAGCACAAGCAGATAAAAAGAGGTACCAAGCTAGTATGAAACAAGTTATTGAAGAACAAGAAAATTTAGATTTAAAACAGGCTGAAGTTGTTGAAATTTTGGTAGAAGATAAAAAAGTTACGGGAGTGTTGACAAAGACTGGCGGTGTTTATTCAGGTAAAGCTGTTATTTTAGCTACAGGTACTTATCTTAAGGGCAGGATATTTATAGGAGAAGTGAATTTTGAAGGTGGTCCTAATGGACTTTTTCCAGCTAATCATTTATCAGAGTCCTTGAAAAAACTAGGAATAAAATTAAGAAGATTTAAAACCGGAACACCTGCAAGAATACACAGAGACAGCATTGATTTTAGTAAAATGGAAATTCAGCCTGGAGATAAAGAAATAGTTCCTTTTTCTTTTTTAAATGATAGAATTGAAAAAGAACAGGTACCATGTTGGCTTACTTATACTAATGAAGAGACTCATAAAGTTATATTAGATAATTTAAACAGATCTCCATTATATGCTGGTGAAATGGAAGGGGTTGGACCTAGATATTGTCCTTCTATTGAAGATAAGGTAGTTAGATTTTCTGATAAAAAGAGGCATCAAATATTTATAGAACCGGAAGGATTAGATACTTGTGAGATGTATGTACAGGGAATGTCAACTTCATTACCAGAAGAAGTACAGATTAAAATGCTTAGAACGGTACCTGGATTAGAAAATGTTGAGATAATGAGGCCGGCTTATGCTATAGAATATGATTGTATAGATCCAACCCAGTTAAAAAGGACATTAGAATACAAAGGAATTGAGAATTTATATTTTGCTGGACAGATAAATGGAACATCAGGATATGAAGAGGCAGCAGCACAAGGTATTATTGCAGGAATAAATGCAGTTCTTAAGTTGAGAGGTGAAGAGCCTTTTATTTTAGATAGATCAGAAGCATATATAGGTGTATTAATAGATGATTTAGTAACTAAAGGGACAAATGAGCCTTATAGAATGATGACATCTAGAGCAGAATATAGATTAATTTTAAGGCAAGATAATGCAGATTTAAGATTAACTGAAAAAAGTTATAAAATAGGGCTAGCTGATGAAGAGAGATATAAGAAAGTAATATATAAAAAACAGAAAATAAAAGAAGAAATAGAAAGACTAAAAAATCTTAAGATTACACCGACTAAAGAAATACAGGAATTTTTAATTTCTAAAAACAGTACACCATTAAAAGCACCAACAACTTTATATGATTTGATAAAAAGACCTGAGTTATCGTATGAAAGTTTAGCTGAAATTGATAAAGACAGGCCAGACCTTCCAAGAGAAATAAGAATGCAGGTAGAGATTCAAATTAAATATCAAGGTTATATTAATAAACAATTAAAACAAATTGAACAATTTAAAAAACTAGAAAACAAAAAATTACCTAAGGATATTGATTATAGTAAAATAGAAGGATTAAGGCTTGAAGCCAGACAAAAGCTAAATGATATAAGACCAGATTCAATTGGCCAAGCATCAAGAATTTCTGGAGTTTCTCCTGCTGATATTTCGGTTTTACTTATCTATTTAGAACAACAAAGGAGATTAAAAACTAGGAGTGAAAATGATGAGTAACATTGATACTTTGATAGAAGGTAGTAGAGAATTAGGAATTTCATTAAGGACAGAAGAAATAGAAAAGTTTCGTAAATTTAAGGAATTATTAAAAGAATGGAATAAGAAAATAAACTTGACAGCTATAGAAGATGATACGCAGATAGATATAAAACATTTTTTAGATAGTTTGACATTATTAAAAACAGATTATATAAAAGATGGTTATAGAATAATTGATGTAGGTACAGGTGGAGGATTTCCAGGGATACCTCTTAAAATAGTTAAAAATGATATTGAGCTAGTTTTAATGGATAGTTTACAAAAGAGGATTAAGTTTTTAGATTTAGTAATCAATGAACTTGGGTTAAGTAATATAAAGGCTATACATGGGAGAGCAGAAGATTTTGGGCAAGATATAGAATATAGAGAAAAATTCGATATTGCTGTTTCAAGGGCTGTAGCTTCTTTAAATATTTTATCTGAATATTGTTTGCCATTTGTAAAGGTAGGAGGCTATTTCATAGCCATGAAAGGACCAGATGTTGATATTGAATTAAAAGAGTCTGAAAGGGCATTAAAATTATTAGGAGGAAAAGTTTTAGATAAAATAAAAATAAAATTGCCACTAAGTGATATAACTCATACTTTAATTATAATCGAGAAAATTAACAAAACTTTGACAAAATATCCTAGGAAAGCGGGTAAACCAAAGAAAAATCCGTTGTAAATTATAAATTATTGGGGAATTTTGTAATACGAAACTTTGATTTTTTTGATTTTTATGGAAGGAAGATATTTATTTTTAGAGAATAAGATATTAATAATAAATAGATTCGGTAGATATGGCACTTTTAGTTAGCAATGTTTCATAAATGATTTCTATGTATTATAGAAAATAGGGACAAGTATCCGGGAGAGGAATGATGTTATGAGTAATCTAAAAGAAGAGATTATGTATATCCCTATAAATTGCATAAAACCTAACCCGTATCAGCCTAGGAAAACTTTTAGTAAGAGAGCGTTAGAGGAATTAAGCCAATCAATTAAAACCTATGGTATAATACAGCCAATTAGTGTTAGAAAAATAAGTGATAATAGTTATGAACTAGTAGCAGGAGAGAGAAGATTAAGGGCGGCTGAATTAGTTAATTTAGAGAAAGTTCCTGCTATAGTTTTAGATATGAAGGATCAGGATTCGGCTGTTTTAGCTCTTATTGAGAATTTACAAAGAGAAGATTTGAATTTTTTAGAAGAAGCTGAGGGTTATTATAATTTAATCAATGACCATGGATTTACGCAGCAGGAATTAGCAGAAAAAGTAGGAAAAAACCAGTCTACTATTGCTAATAAATTAAGAATTTTGAGATTACCGGATGAAGTAAAGAAGATGCTTATAGAGAATGGTTTAACAGAGAGACATGCTAGAGCACTTCTTAAGTTGCCAGATAAAGAACTACAGATTGAAGTATTGAATAAAGTTATTAAGAATGATTTGACTGTTAAGAAAACAGAAAAGCTTATTAAAGATATTCTTGAAGATATAACAAAAGAAAAAGAACCTGAAGCAAAACAAAATATTAAGAGTATAATTAATTTTAAAATATACTTGAACACTTTAAAAAATGCATATAATGCGATAAGAGAAAGCGGAATAGACGCAAAATATGAACAAAGAGATAGAGGGGATTTTATAGAAGTTGTAGTAAAGATACCTAAAAAGAAATAATAAAATTTTTGATAAAAAAATTATTATGACTTGGTGCATTAGCTTTTAATTGGGGGAGTGGGATAAGCTAATGTACTGAGTCTTTTTTTATGTATATAAGGAATATAATTTCCTATGGATTATAAAAAATATAGCAGGAATGTATTTGGTTTAAGCGAAATATTTATATGTGTAAAAGGGGAAGTGAGGTGAAGTAATGGCTAAAATAATAGCAGTATTTAATCAAAAAGGAGGAGTTGGTAAGACAACTACTAATGTAAATCTTACCGCATGTCTTGCTAAAAAGGGGAAAAAGATATTAGTTATAGATATTGATCCTCAGGGAAATACAACTAGTGGATTTGGTATAAATAAAAATGAGGTGGAAATCTCTATTTATGATTCTATAATTAATGGTGTAGATATAAGAAAAGCAATAATAAATACAGGTATAGAAAATTTATATTTAGTGCCTTCTAACGTAGAGTTAGCTGGTGCTGAGATAGAATTGACTAAAAAACCAGATAGGGAATTAACTTTGAGAAATGTCATAAAAGATATTAGAAATGATTATGATTATATTTTTATAGATTGTCCTCCATCTTTAGGTTTGTTGACTATTAATTCTTTAGTAGCAGTTGATAGTGTTTTAATACCTATTCAATGTGAATATTATGCTCTAGAAGGTGTTAGCCAATTAATGGATACCATTAGATTAGTAAAAAAGAGGTTAAATCCGGATTTAGAAATAGAAGGTGTTGTTTTAAGTATGTTTGATGGTAGGACAAATTTATCAATACAAGTAGTAGATGAGGTTAAAAAATATTTTAAAGGTAAAGTATATACAACAATAATACCAAGAAATGTTAGATTAGCTGAAGCTCCAAGTTATGGTTTGCCTGTTATTGATTATGATCCTAAATCTAGAGGAGCAGAAGCCTATATGGAATTAGCTGAAGAATTTTTAGAATATGTAGAGGATGTGATTTGATGGCAAAAAAGAAAAGAGGATTAGGAAAAGGACTTGCAGCTTTAATACCAGACGAGCCTTTAAAAAATATTCAAGACAATGATAAAGATAAAGTAATAAGTGTTGATGTATCATTAATACAACCAAGCAAAGAGCAGCCAAGGCGTGAATTTACTTTAGATTCACTTAAAGAACTAGCTGAATCAATAAAGGTACATGGTTTAATCCAGCCCATCATTGTAAGAAAAATTGATGATAGATATGAACTTGTAGCTGGAGAAAGAAGATGGAGAGCAGCAAAAATAGCAGGACTCAAACAGATACCTTGTATAATAAGAGATTTTGAAGATAAAAAGTGTGCAGAGATTGCTCTAGTTGAAAATATCCAAAGAGAAGATTTAAATCCAATTGAAGAGGCAATAGCTTATAAAAAATTAATGGAGAATTATAATCTTACACAAGATGAGATATCGACTGTTGTAGGAAAGAGTAGACCTTATGTAACTAATACGTTGAGATTATTAAATTTAAATCAAGAAGTAATTAGTTTTATTTTAAAAGGTAAATTAACTAGTGGTCATGGAAGAGCTTTACTACAGATAGATGATTCAAATATGCAAATTAAATTTGCTAAAGAAATAATAGAAAAAAGATTAAGTGTGCGCGAAACTGAAAAATTAGTTAAAGAATTTAAAAATAAGGTAAAAAGAAAGAAAAATAATAAAAAAGAATCAGAAAGAGATTTATTTATTTTAGAGATAGAAGAGCAACTAAGAAAGATTTTAGGGACCAAAGTACAGATAAGTAAAGGGAAAAAGAAAGGAAAAATCGAGATAGAATATTACAGTCAGGATGATTTAGATAGAATATTAGATATAATTTTAAATTCCTAGTGTTTCACGTGAAACATTAGGAGTTATTATTTTATGTAGACATGGTTGTTAGTTATCAGTTATTGGTTGTATAATAGAGTGTTATAAAAAGATTAGATTGAATTTATTGTGAGATTATATAGAAATGCAGTAATTATGTAGTAAATGTTTGTGATGAATTGGAATTATTTATGAAAATAAAAGTAAATGCTTGACAGAATTTAGCTTTTTCTTTCGCATGAGCGTAAATTAAAAAATGCGTTAAATATTAAAAAAATGAAACAAAAAAAGAAATAAGAAAATATTTTTGAAATATTGATTTTATTTTAATTAATAAGTTTTTTATGTTAAAAAAGTTGATAACAAACTGATATAAATGTATAATAATTAAGAGTTTATGTCATACAAAAAAGTTAAAAAATTAACAAAACTCTCTTGTTTCTTTATAGCATTTTAAAAATTTTAAGACGACAAAATTTTGTATTGTTTACAAATATATTTTAGAACAAAATCTTCGATTTAAATAAATTAAGGAAGATTTTGTCCGTATCCATAAACGGAAATTATATTTGAATTTATCCACAATTTAAAGTAGTGTATAATTTCCTATGGATTATAAATAAATTTGGAACAGAATTTTTAATTTTAACAATTAGTTTGAAAAGTCTCCATTTTCTATAAGTTGGAGATGTAAGCACTAATCTAATAGTTCCCATGTAGTTATTATATTAGGCTATAATTATATTAGCAATATTCTAAGGCAAACTGAATATATAAGGTTGTAGGAAAAAACAAATAATAGCGAAAACCAAGTATTGCTTTCCCTATGTAAAATATTCAAGGTACATTAGAATGCTGTATAAGTCGGTATTTACTTTTTGAGGGAAAGTTATGCTTGTAGAGAATGTATAAGCCCTACATTGTAGGAAATGTTTATGGAAACAGAAAAGGTTCTTAGGTTAGACCTAAGAAACTCCCACTTTTGCATGAGCAAGTGGTGAGTAGTTCATAAAACTTATTTTAATAAGCTCAAAGAGGGGAAGAAATGGAATTCAAATTTAATTGGGAAGAGAACAAAGAGAAGATTGAAGAGTTAAAGAAAGTAATTGAAGAGAATAAAGAAAAAAAAGGAGCATTAATGCCAGTATTACATGAAGCACAAAGGATATTCGGAT
>NZ_JBFWFX010000023.1:0-23247 GCF_050286925.1 Caloranaerobacter longqiensis | reverse complement strand
GGATCACCTCCTTTCTAAGGAGTAAACTTCCGCACTGTTCAGTTTTGAAAGACCAAAGTGTCTTTCAAGCGTGGGGGCGTAGCTCAGTTGGGAGAGCACCTGCCTTGCAAGCAGGGGGTCAGGAGTTCGAATCTCCTCGTCATGAAGAGTTTTTAAAAGAGCCATTAGGGCATAAATCTCATCAATTACTTCACACTCATTATATTAATAGGAAAAATTAAATATATATCATTATCCAAGCCCCCACACACATAAAATTAGTAATGGAGTGTTAGGGGGCTTATTTATGAAAAGTCGAAAATGGATAAATTTATCTTTCATATATATTGGAACAGTTATAGGTGCAGGTTTTGCATCAGGACAGGAGATAATGAAATTTTTTTGGAGTGTTTGGTATTAAAGGATTGTTAGGGATTACAGTTTCAGGAATATTATTTTGTATTATAGGAATTATTATTTTAGTTTCTGTATATAAAAATGATTTAAATGGATATCAAGATTTTTTAGTTTCAATGCTTGGAAATAAATTAAGTACTGTATTTGAAGTTATAATATTATTTTTTTTATTCGGTGGATATTGTGTTATGTTAGCCGGTAGTGGTGCTATTTTTTTCGAACAGTTCCATTTACCTTATAACATTGGTATATTTATTATGGGAATAGCTACATTGATAACTTTTTTATTTAGTATTAAAGGTATTTCAGTAGTAAATCAAATAATAGTCCCACTATTGTTAGCAGGTATTATTACATTAAGTATGCTTGTGATTTCAAAAGAGGGTTTAGTGTTTAGTAATTATAAAGGGGCTGAAATTTCGATAACTGGCAATTGGCTAACCTCATCAATAATTTATGTAAGTTATAATTGTATATCTGTTTTAGTTGTAATGAGTACTTTATCGTCGATAATACCTAATAAAACAGAAGCTATTAAAGGAGGATTATTTGGTGGACTATGTCTTTTAGTACTAGCAGTTTTTATACTCATTCCATTACTAATACTCTATACAGATGTTTTTAATCTTGAGATTCCTATGTTAAAGGCGGCTAAATATTTAGGTAAAAATGGTGAAACAATTTATAGTTTGATATTGTGGTGTGCAATGTTTACTACAGCAATTGCAAATGGCTTTGGATGTATAAGAAGAGTGTCGAAGATTATTAAAATAGACGAAAGGTTATTTTCAATATTATTTGTATTTTTAACAATACCTATGGCTAAAATTGGTTTTTCGAGTTTAATATCAATATTATATCCATTATATGGAATGATAGGGATTCCTATTTTAGTTTCAATTATTTCGAGTTTCATACTTAAAAAGATTTAGAAGTTTAAATAGAAGGATTTTACATAAGAAAACAGAATAATAAACTATAAGCTAAATAGCTTTATTGAAGGGGTTGGAGATTTTGAGAGGTAGTAGAGTAAAGAGACATAATAAAAGATTACAATTTTTTATATTGTTATTTTTCTTACTTATACTAATTGCTTCGAGCAGGATGTTTAATATAGATATATTATTAAATAATAGTGAAAAAACTTTAGAGTTGATATCTAGCATGAGTATAGATATGAATAAATATTCAGGAATTAAAATTTATGACGATAAAATTTCGATTGTAGATTCAAATAAAATTATTTCGTTAAATTATAATGGGACTGTAGAATGGAAAAAAGATATAAAGATTATAAATCCAGTTGTGCGGTTTGGTAGGCATAATATATACATATTAGATTCTATAAATGGACAAGTTATTGCTTTAGATTTGAATGGCGAGGAAATTTGGCGTTATGATTTTAAAAAGTCGATAAAAGATATTGTTGAAAAGGAAGACTGTCTGATTGTATTTACAAAGGCTGGGGAAAGCAAGGATCAAATAAACATATTCGATTTAAAAGGAGATTTAGTTGGTAATATTATTTTAGAACAAGGAGTAGCTTTAGATTGTGATATTTCAAATGATAAAAAGAAAGTACTTATTAATGTTTTAGATTTAAGTGATGAAAAGATAGAAAGTAAAGTAGCATTATATTCTATAAATGGTTATGAGATATGGGGGCAAAATGTTGAAAATGATATAATATCGAAAATTAATTTTATTGGTGATAAGATATTGTCAGTTACGAAAAGTGATATTAGATTATTAAATAGTAAGCAAAAGTTGCTTTGGGATAGAGGTATTAATGGAGAAATAATAGATTTGACTATTGATACTAAGAATAAGCAGATTATTTTATTATATGCTGGAGATAAAAGATATTTAGAGATTATTAGTATAAATGGAAGGACTAAAATGAAAAAAGAGGTTAATAAAAGTATTAAGAAGGTATATACAAAAGATAGCAATATTTATCTAGTTGGTGATAAAAAGATATATGGAATAAGTAAAGATGTATTTTTAGATTATAATATCAGCGAAAAGATAAAGTCTATAGGTGTTTTAAAAGATAAACTAGTTGTTATTACGAATGAAGGCATAAAGATTATGAAGTTAGTTAATTTGAAGAGTAATTAGGGGTTGATACTTGTGAATTGGGTAGATTATGTTGTAATTGTTATACTTTTAGTAAATGGTATAGGGGGATTAAGCAAAGGACTAATAATAACAGTATTTAACTTATTTGGTTTTATTCTATCTCTATATATAGCTAAATTGTATTATCCTGTAATTGCGAATTTTATAAAAAATAATCCAAATATCATTTATACTATAAAAAAATATGTTACAACGAGGGTAGAAATTATAATGAATAAGATAGGGAATTCTGGTAGCATAGGCGATTTCTTTGAAATACTTAAATTACCAAGTAAATTAGGCGAAAATATGATAAATGATCCGAATGTTAACTCTTATATGAACAATACAATAAATACAGCTTCAGATATGATATCTACAAAATTGACAGGACTTTTTATAGATATAATAAGTATAATAATAGTTTTTCTGGTTGCTAAATTCATATTATATGTTATAGTTAGTATTCTTGACAATATAGCACAATTGCCAGTTCTAAGGCAAATAAACAAATTGGCAGGGTTAATTTTTGGATTAATAAAAGGAATTTTTATACTGTATATTTTATTTGCTATTATTACTCCTGTTATTACAATGTTTCCAGATGGAACTGTAGCAAAAGGAGTTTTTGATTCAAGTATAGGGCATTATTTATATAGCAATAATTTAATAATCGATTATCTCAAAGGATATGGTTTATTTAAATAAGCATGGCTTTAATGTTATTAGTAATTTATAAGAACAAAATCTTCGATTTAAATAAATTAAGGAAGATTTTGTTCTTTTTAATATTGTTTTAATTCTTTACATGTTGGTGATGTATCTATTTTAAAGAGTGTGAGATAAAGGATAAGGTTTTATAAGGTAGGAGGTAGATGAATTAATCATCTACCTCCTATTCTACGAAAATCTCAATTTTTTCTCCATTTCGTTCATTTGTTACATCTACTATTTTTCCTTGTGCTCCACTTTTAATCATCTGTATAATTTCTTCTAAATTAATGTTTTCTAAATTTGAATTTTTAAATTCAGGTGAAAATTTTGTTGCAAATTTTAGTCCTACATCGACTAAAGCGATAGGAATATTTACATTTACCTTAGTTTTATCATCTGGGTCATATAATCTTATTTTTAACCATTTTGCATTAGATGTATTGTTAAATTCTTTATCTTTTTCTCCTAATGCATTTAATAGTTCTAAACCTTCTTCATGCGTTATTTTTCCTTCTTCAATCATTTTAAGGATTTGTAATTTCTCTTCTTTAAAGTTTGACATAATATTCTCCCCCTTAAAATTAATTTTTTAAATTTTCTGACTTATTCTTTTAGTAATTTTACAGCTTCTTCGGCAGTTATTTCTCCTGTGCTAAGTTTAGCTAAAATTTCTTTTCTATCAATTTTTGGAGTATATTTTGGGCTATATCCTAAAGCTTCTATAACATTCTCAAGCTTATTTCTTACTGTTGGATATGATATTCCCAATTCTTTTTCGATTTCTTTAATATTTCCTCTGTTTTTAATAAAAACTTCGACAAAATACTTTTGTTCATCATTTAATTTGCAAAATTTACATAAAGAAAATTTACCTTCTATAGTTGTATTGCAGTAATCGCAATGGAGTTTTGTTACGTCAAGTTCATTGCTGCAAACAGGACATCTTCCAATTACTTCTTTTTTCATTAGTTATCCTCCTCTAAGATTTTTCTTTTATCTTTTTTCATTTAACCAACCCATAATTAAAGTCCTATAAAGTAATTATTTTGATTTTACTTCCATCTGTTCCATCTTCAATATCCACTAAATCAAAAGGTTCATGCATTTTTAAAACTTTAAATATTTCATTTAGGTTTATATCTTTTAAAGTTTCTATGTATTTTAAAGCATCATTATCTAAATGTTTCGAATATTTAGAAGCGATTATGGTAAGCTTTAATCCTATATTAGTTAATAACTGAAACACCCAGAAAGGTATTGCTGGTATATTAATTTTATGTTTTGATTCGTCTATGATAGTGATTTTTATTCTTGAAGCTCTTTTTTTAGGTTTGTTAATATCAGGATGTAAATTTTTTAATAGATAAATAGCTTTTTTTGCATCAATTTCTTTTTTTTCTAACATTATCAGTATTTTTTGAATACTATCCTTCAAGGAAAAACCTCCTTATGTAACATATTTAAAAATAAGTTAAAATATTTTAACTTTTAAAAGTATAAAATAAATTGTTTTAAATTCTAATTATATATTATTATTATTTTTAATAAAAGTCAATATAGAAATTAAAAAAATTAAGCTTTAAATTAAAAAAATTAATTAATGGTTTGACGATGAATATTAAAATCATAGATAAATCTTATAATAGCACTATTAATATAGATAATATCTATAGAATCTATATTATGTTGAATGTTATAGTTAAATAAAACTATAATATAATTAAAGTTTTAGGCATATGTAAGTTACATGAAACAGGAGGGGATTAAAATGAGAAAAGAAGTTGATGCGAGAGGTAAGGCTTGTCCTAAACCCGTAATAATGACTAAAAAAGCATTAGATGAGATAGAGTCAGGAGTAGTTATTACTATTGTAGATAATGAAGTAGCCAAAGAGAATGTATCTAAACTTGCTAAGAGTATGAATTATAATTTTAAAGTAGAGAAAACTAAAGATAATGATTTTATAATTCATATTACTAAAGGAGAAGCTCAAGAAGCTGAAAAGAATACTTGTCAGCCGAATCTATTTAAAGATATGACTATAGTTTTTAGTTCTGATAAAATGGGCAGGGGTTCTGATGAGTTAGGTAAAATATTGATGAAGGGATTTATATATACATTAACCGAATCAATTCCATATCCATCGACTTTACTTTTTTTAAATAGTGGAGTAAAATTAACTATTGAAGGGTCAGAAGTAATAGATGATTTGAAGAAATTAGAAGAACAGGGAGTAGAGATATTATCTTGTGGAACTTGTTTAGATTATTACAATTTAAATGATAAGTTAAAAGTAGGAGAAGTTACAAACATGTATACTATAGTTGAGAAAATGAAGAATGCAACAAATACTATATTATTGTAGAAGGATGATTTAGTATGATTAAAGAATCATTTTGTGTTGCAGTATTTAATTCAGCTAACCATGCAATACAGGGAGAAAAGATTTTAAAGGATAGAAATATAGAAATTAAAGTTATACCGACTCCTAGAGAGATAACTGCAAGCTGTGGTTTGTCTATTAGATTTGATAAAAAATTTTTAGAAGAAGTATTGTCATGTATTCAAAGCACGGCACTTAATATAAAAGGAATATATGAAATTATGAAACAAAATGGTAAAAGGATAGTAAGTAAGGTATATTAAAACCTTTAAGTCTGTTCTATTTTTGTGTCAGAGCGTCAACAAATAATATTTATAAAATGTTTTGTCAATAGTATAAAATATAATATATAATATAATATATTTAGAGCTACTTCATAAAAGGGGTAGCTTTATTTAATTTTAAAAAGGAGAGATATTTATGCCTATGAAACTTAATGTAGGAGATATTGTGCAATTAAAAAAAGTACATCCTTGTGGAGGAGACAAATGGGAAATTATGAGGACCGGAATAGATTTTAGGATTAAATGTCTTGAATGCAATAGACAAGTTTGGCTACCTAGAAAAAAATTAGAAAAGAGAATTAAGAAAATTATTAGTCAGGTTGAACAAAATAACGAATAGAGAATATGTATTAAAAAAATTTAATAAATTTTAATGCTTAAAAAATCATTATTTGTAAAAATTTGAAGTAATTGAAATAGACAATGTTATATAAATATAGTAAACTAATTATAGAGAAAAAAAGGAAAACGTTTTACTTCGTAAATTATGAAGACTTGGAGGTGCTTACCATGGCATTAAATTATGCAAAGCGCATGGGAAATATTAAAGCTTCTGAAATACGTGAACTATTAAAACTTACAGAAAAACCAGAGGTTATTTCATTTGCGGGAGGATTGCCTGCACCAGAATTGTTTCCTGTTGAAGAAATGAAGGAAATAACAAGAGAAGTTTTGGAAGAAGAAGGAGAAAAAGTATTACAGTACGGTACAACTGAAGGATATACTCCTCTTAGAAAGAAGATAGCGGAAAGAATGGCTAAAGTAGGTGTTAATGTAACTTATGAAAACATTCTTATAACTAGCGGTTCACAACAAGGACTTGATTTTACAGGAAAGATATTTTTAGATCCTGGTGATGTAGTAATTTGTGAGAGCCCAAGTTATCTTGGAGCAATAAACGCTTTTAAAGCTTATCAGTGCAATTTTGCAGAAGTGCCTACTGATGATGACGGGATGATAATAGAAGAATTAGAGAAGATTTTAGAAAAAACAGAAAGAGCAAAATTTATATACGTAATTCCTGATTTCCAAAATCCATCAGGAAGGACTTGGTCTATAGAGAGAAGAAAGAGACTAGTTGAAGTTGCAAATAAATACAATTTACCTATTATAGAGGATAACCCTTATGGTGAGTTAAGATTTGAAGGAGAAAGACCACCAGCAATTAAACATTTTGATACAGAAGGAAGAGTTATATACTTAGGTACATTCTCTAAGACTTTCTGTCCTGGATTAAGATTAGGTTGGACTTGTGCTGACACTGAAGTTCTTCAGAAATATATTTTAGTTAAACAAGGTGCGGACTTACAAACTAGTACTATAGCTCAAAGAGAATTAAATAAGTTCTTAGAGAAGTACGATTTAGACGAATACATTGAGAAGATTAAAAAAGTATATAAGAGAAGAAGAGATTTAATGCTAAATACTATGAAAGAAGAATTTCCTGAAGGAATTAAGTATACTTATCCAGAGGGTGGATTGTTTACTTGGGTTGAATTACCAGAACATATCAATGCTAGAAAACTTTTGGAAAAAGCTATTGAAAAGAATGTTGCGTTTGTACCAGGAGGTTCATTCTTCCCTAACGGTGGTCATGAAAATACAATGAGACTTAACTATTCAAATATGGATGAAGAGAGAATAGTAATAGGAATTAAAAGATTAGCAGAAGTAATAAAGGAAATGCTTTAATATAAGGGCCCCTTTAAGGGGCCTTAAAACTATTTATTCTTTTCTTTTACTGAAAATACTATAATTATTGAAATTATAATCAGAGCTATTCCTTGTAAATAGAAAGGAAAGTTTTTATTTATATTTTGATAAATGTATCCTCCTAGTAGAGGGCCTATTATGCCTCCTATACCAACCGATAAATGATATATCCCATATGCTTTTCCATTAAAAATTCCGCCAGTTATTTCACTGACTAATGCCTTAATAGCTGGAGATATTAGTAATTGACTTATAGTTATAAAAATGTCTAATATCATAAATGTATAATATCCTTTAGTAATTGGTATTATTGCTATGAATAACGATTGTAATAGAAGACCTACAATCATTAATTTTTTTCTTCCAAAGTTGTCAGCTAATTTTCCTAGTTTTGACGGAAGTGTTATAGATAGTATTGCACCGGGTATAAATATAAAACTAATGAGCATTAAATTGCTTGTAATATTTTCTTTTAAATACAACATAAAAACTGGTGTAATTATGCTTTCTATTCCGGCTAATATACCCATTATTAAGATGTATTTATAAAATTCTTTTTCGATATTTTCTTCTTTATTGACTGTTATATTTTGAACTTTTAAAGTTTCTTTTATGTCTCTTATTCCTAAAAATAGGGCATAAGTAGCTGCTAAAAGATATATTCCGAATATATAAGCAAATGGATTATCAAAAGCTCCATTAAAAAAAATAATAAATCCAATTGTGCTTCCAACAAAGGCTCCTCTGTTTTGATATTGTGATATTATTCCAAAGTTCTTACCTTTGTTTTCGAGATTACTTACATCTGATACCATAGCATCAAGACTTATTATTAAAAACGAATTTGCAATACTCTGTAATATTCGAGCAGCGAATAAATATTTATAGTTTTTACTTATTAAAAATATCAAAGAAGTTATAATAAAAAATCCGAAAGCTATTAATAAACCGTTTTTTCTGCCTTTTTTATCTATCCATTTTCCCACTATAGGTCGCATTAATATGGCTAATAGAGAAAAAATTGAATATAGAATGCCTATTTCAATAGGGGTCGAGCCTAGTTCTAATGCATATATAGGCAGTATAAAACTCAAAAAGGCACTTGGGAATGAAATAAAATATAAAGGTTTTTTTAAAGCCTTTAGTTCGTTCATATTAACACCTCCTGTCTTCTAAATAATACAACTCTTTGTATTATTTAGAAACTTACTAAAGTAATCATTTTGAGTAACAAAAAAATAGAGCTAAAAAAGCTCTATTTATGACTTTAGTTATATTATTAATTGTGAAACTTTAGTGATTATTTCACTTATTAATTTTATTATTTATCAATAACGCCAATTGTGTTCTGTTTTTGAGTTCTAATTTATTCAATATTCTAGTCAGATGATTTTTAACAGTTCCTTCTGTTATAAAAAGTTCTCTACTTATTTCTTTATTGCTTTTTCCTTCGGCAATTAGCTTTGCAATTTCAATCTCTCTTTGTGTTAAATCTTTAAGTAAGTCTTCAAATTCAGCTTGCTTTGTAGTTTTATTATTCTTATTGAGGTTATTAAATGATTTTACAACTTTCTTTGCTACTTCGGGCTGTAAAAGTACATTTCCTTTATAAGCTTCTTTTATTGCTTTTACTATTTCTTCAGATTTTATGTCTTTTAATATATAACCGTCTGCACCATTTTTTAACCCCTCAAATATATATTCATCTTCATTAAATGTTGTCAGGATTATTACCTTTATATGTGGATACTTTTCTTTAATTATTTTTGTAGCTTCTACACCATCCATTATCGGCATCCTAATATCCATAAGCACTACATCGGGATTGATATTCTTTATAATATCTAAAGCATGTTGCCCATTGAAAGCTTCTCCAACAATATCTATATCGTTATAAAGACTTAATATCATTTGCAACCCTTCTCTTATAAGGGCTTGATCATCTACAATCATTACTTTTATCATATTAAACCTTTCCTTCCTCAATAGGAATAAACATATGTAAAGTAAATCCTTCATTATTACTGCTATATAATATTTCACCATTGTAATTTGAAATCCTTTTTTCAATATTAGTCAATCCATTTCCTTTTATTATATTTTTACATCCTATGCCATTATCTTTAATTACTAGTTCGATTTTGTTTTTATTTATATATATATTAATTATGATTTTAGTAGCTTTTCCATGTTTAATTGAATTAGTTAGCCCTTCTTGAACCGTTCTATATATGATATTCTTTATTTCTGGAGCTATATTTTCTATATCTTTACTTGTATTTAATATTATTTCTATTTTTTCATTTATATTTAAAGTATTTATTAGTTCTTTTAAGGATTGTTTCAAATCACTTTTTTCTTCTTTTAACATATAGACTGTTGTCCGAAGTTTTTGCATACTTTCTCTAGCAATATTTTGAGTTTTTCTAACTATTTCCATTATATTATCTTTATCTTTGTATTCTTGATTTAAAACATTTTCTAAAAAATCTAAATGCATGATTAATGCTACAAGGGAATGTCCTAAAAAATCGTGTATATCTGCTGCAATCCTATTTCTTTCTTTGGCAATAGCGAGTTCTTCCACATTTGCTGAATATTGTTTTAGTTTTTCATAGGCTAGATTAAGTTCTTTATTTAAATCTTGTACTTTTTTCCTTTCAGTAATTTGAAGTTTTAAATATAAAAATAGAATAACAGACATTGCATAAGTCGTTATTATAAATAGGAAGTCAAAACCATTGTTTTTCCAAAATGTCTTTGTTAGTATTGATGATACTTTTGCTTTGTTAATATTAGTTGCAAAAAAATATAATAAAGCATGATTTATTAAAAGAATTTTTTGCAATAGTCCATCTAGAGAAATGATAATTTCATAAAGTATCATGAAAAAATAAAATTCTGTTCCACCTTTAATAAAAATTATCAACCATGTTCCAGCGAGAAAAGATATTATTAATGAGATTATGTATTTTTTATCGTTTTTATAGAAATAAGTATATCTAAGATGATCATTTAATAATGTACATAAGTAACCTATTAAAACCAAAATCAGGCTTATACTTTTATATTTAGGTATTACATTTATTAAAAGCAGTACCATAATAGCATTTTTTAATATATAACCATATTCACTGTATTTATACATAAAAATCCTCCTTGCTCTCACATTATTATATCAAATTTTTCCCTAATTTGAGAAATTCTTTTTCGCTATATATATTTTTCTTTACTAACAAAGGTTTTGTTCTAACTAATTGAATGTTGTTAGCCAATTTTTTAATTAGAAAATTTTAAACGTTTAAAGCGTTTGAAATGACAAAAAATTGTTGTAATGTGTACTTATTAGTGATATAATACTAGAATGTAGTTAACCTTGCCCTATTTAGTAGGGCCGTAAGTCCAAAAGGGAGGTGAAAGCGATGAGAAAATACGAAGCTATGTTTATTCTTGTCCCAGATCTAGAAGAGGAAGTTAGAAACAACATAATTGAAAAGTTTAAAGGTATCATTGAACAAAATGGTACTGTTGAAAAAGTTGACGAGTGGGGCGTAAGAAGACTTGCATATGAAATCAAGCATTACGCTGAAGGATATTATGTTGTTATCAACTTCCAAGGAGAGTCAAGTGTAGTAAATGAGCTTGACAGAATTTCTAAGATAACTGAGCAAGTTATCAGACATATGATTGTAAAGGAAGATGAGTAAAGGTGGTGAACTAATGAATTGTGTTTTATTAATTGGTAGATTGACAAGAGATCCAGAATTGAGGTTTCTACCTGAAAATGGAAGAGCAGTCGCCACCTTTAATATAGCAGTTGATAGACCTTTTACTAATACAAAAGGAGAAAGAGAAACAGATTTCTTTAAAATCGTAGTTTGGGGTAGACAAGCTGAAAATTGTGCTAACTATCTAGGAAAAGGCAGACTTGTAGGGATTCAAGGCCGTATACAGACTAGATCATATGAAACTCCACAAGGAGAAAAGAGATATGTTACAGAAATAGTAGCAGATAGAGTGCAATTCCTAGATTGGGGAGACAATAAATCTGGTAGTAAAGGTATGGATATGAATGCAGATGACATAATAGCAGCAGAAGGGTTTCAACCGGTAGATGATGATGAAATTCCATTCTAGAAGGAGGGACAAGAGTGGCTAGAAGAAATAGGAAAAAGAGAGTATGTAGTTTCTGTGTTGATAAAATAGAAAAGATAGACTACAAAGATGTAAATAGACTTAAAAAGTATATGACAGAAAGAGGTAAAATACTTCCAAGAAGAATCACAGGAAACTGCGCAAGACATCAAAGACAATTGACAAGAGCAATAAAGAGAGCAAGAAATATAGCTCTATTACCATATACTGTAGAATAATATTAGAGAAGTGGAAAATCCACTTCTCTTTTTTAATTTATTTAAATCGAAGATTCTATTCATAAATTATGTTATAATTTTCATAGGAATAATTTAGATATATAAATATTAAAAGGGTGAGGTATATGGGAAATAGAAGTATTACGATTTCGTTTTTAACAAGGACAGGCTTAATGTTAGCTTTAGCTTTGGTGTTTCAAATAGGTTTTAGAGCGTTTGCTCAGCCTGCAGTAGGACCTTTAGTAAATATGGTACTTATAATGAGTGGTGCATTAGTTGGGACTTTGTCAGGAATTATAGTTGGTTGTCTGACACCTTTAATAGCTTTTTTTGTAGGAATAATGCCTAAATTTCCTTTGATTCCATTTATTATGATAGGAAATGCTTTATTAGTTGTAGTTTTTAATTATATTAGAAATAGAACTTCAGAATGGGGAGATTATTTAGGTTTGATAGGAGCTGCTTTTGTTAAATTTGTATGGTTGGCTTTTTCTGTTAGATATTTGGTTAAAATATTTATGCCAAAAGTACCTGAAAAACTTATTGTTGCACTATCTCTACCTCAATTATATACAGCACTTATTGGAGGGTTTTTAGCTGTATTAATAATAAAAATGTTACCAAAAAATATTTTTAATAAATAAAGTAAAATTAACATAATGCTTAAAAATGTATTCTGAGTGCAGCCATTTGGCTGCTTTTTTCTATATTATGGAGCCTATATTTCATTTGACATAATAAACTCTACTATGTAGAATTTTATTAAGGTTTGAGTTAGAAATTGTTGGAATAGTTCATTATTTATTCAAATCTGCTATAATGTATATATAGGGGGAGTAAAAAATGGGTTTTAAAGATGATAAGATAGATATTACAAAGAATATAAAAGTTATTGAGTGGCTTAAAAGTGAACTTTTAACAGCTGTAGCATCACTTTTCGAGTTATTTGTCAAAGGGATAAAAAATAGCCAGGAGGCTTTATTAGATGCTTTAGCTAATATTATTTTGGTAACATATTTGCTTGGAAAGAGATTGGGTTTTAGTTTTGAAAGCATAGATTCAAAAATTGAAAATAAAATTAAATTAGGTGTAATAGAAGAACATAAAATAGAAAAGTGGTATGGTGATTTGAGTAAATTAAGAGAATACTTAAATAAATCAAGAAAATAATAGAGGTGATTTTTTTGAATTTAAATGATAAAACTAGGGCGATAGCGGAAGCAGGAATAATTACAGCTTTAACAATTATATTGGCTTTAATAGGGCTAAATATATTTTCTATAGTAATATTACTATATCCTGTTCCTTTCATAATACTAGGATTTAGGAGAGATATAAGATATAGCATATTGTCAATTATAGTGTCGAGTTTTGTGTTAGGTATATTGATAGATTTATTTACTGGAATATTTTTACTATTACTGTTTGGACCTTTATCCGGCATTTTTGCTTATTTACTAAATAAAAAAGAGAAATCATATAAAATTTTAACTATTACAACAGTAGTATTTTTTGTTTCAATTTTAATTGTTATATTGCTATCGGGGTATATATTTGGAATAAACTTTATTAAACATATGGAGCTTTCTCTTAATGAAGCTTTTGAAGTTCAATTAAATATGATAAAAAATATGGGTTTAACTAATTACGAAATGTCAAAAATTAAGAGTATGATGGACACGGTTATAGATTATATGATTGCTACATTACCTGCAGCTTTGATTATTTTTTCAGGATTTGTAACATATATTAATTATTTGGTATCAGGAGTTGTGTTAAGAAGGATTGGCAATAGAAATATCAATGTACCGAGATTTAAATATTTTAGAATGCCTAGTAATGCAATATTGGGTATTTTAGTAATATTTATATCTACTTGGATTATTAAATATTTTAAAATTTTCTATTACCAGACAATATTTTTGAATGTAACATTTATTGTTCTATTCATTCTCTTTATACAAGGATTATCAGTTTTGGTATTTTATTTAGATAAAATAAAAATTAATAAAGTCATAAAGGGAATAATATTAGTATTGTCGGTAGTATATACTCCTATGTGGATGTTTGTCTCCTTTATTGGCTTTGTAGATTCATTTGTTAATTTTAGGAAAGTTAAAGTTTCCTGATTATTTAGGAGGACAAAATGGGAAATGGAAAGAATATTTTTAGATTTCTAGTACCAGATACTAAAATCTATCTTTGGATAATAGGAATACTTATAATCATCATAGCTTTTTATGAGCCTGCAATTGCAGGCATAGGGGTAATCGTTTTATTTTATCTAATTTATTACCATTGGAAAAATGTTCACTTGAAAAAAGTTGAGTGGACTAAATATATAGAAAGTCTTACAGAGGATTTTGATACAGCTACAAAACATGCAATTTTAAATTTACCAATTCCTTTGGTAATGGTTGAAGTAGATGGACGTATAACTTGGTATAATCCTAAATTTATGGAAATAATCGATAGAGAAGATATACTTGAAGCTAGAATAAATGATATAGTTTCAGGATTTAATATAGACGATATAATGAATAATGAAAAAGATATGGTAATTGAGGCAACAATTAAAGATAGACATTATAAAGTATTGTATAATATAGTAAAAAAGGAAAACAAAAATAAAAAAGACTATATAATAATGTTATATTGGATAGATGTAACTAATTTTACTGTATTAAAAAATAAATATAATGATAAAAAAATTAATGTATGTTTAGTACAAATTGATAATTATAATGAAGTTATAAAGAGTATGGAAGAAACTTCAAGGCCAATAGTTATTGCAGAGATAGATAGAAGATTAAATATTTTTGCATCAAGAATAAATGGATTTATAAGGAAATATGAAAATGATAAGTACTTGATAATTTTTGAGCATAAGTATTTACAAAATTTAGAAGCTAAGAAATTTGATATACTTGATGATATAAGAGAAATAAGTGTAGGTAATAAAATACCAGTTACTTTGAGTATAGGTGTAGGTGTAAATGGGAAAAATCCTGCTCAACTTTATGAATTTGCAAAGGCTGCTATAGATATTGCATTAGGAAGAGGTGGAGATCAAGCTGTTGTTAAAAAGATAGATAAACTTGAATTCTATGGAGGTAAGAGTAAAGCAGTTGAGAAAAGAACTAAAGTAAAGGCAAGAGTTATTTCTCATGCTTTAAGGCAGCTTATAGATCAATCGGATAGGGTATTTATTATGGGACATAAGATAGCTGATATGGATAGTTTTGGTGCGTCGTTGGGTATATTTAGGGCTGTTAAAAACAGAGGTAAAGAAGGATATATTGTATTAAGTGGAGTTAATCCTTCAATAAAGAATATTTATAATAAAATAAGACAAGAACATCCTCAGTATTTAAAACATATAATTACTCCTGAAGAGGCTATAGCTAAGGCAGACAAGTCTTCTTTGTGTATTGTTGTAGATATTCACAGACCAAGCTATACAGAAGCACCAGAACTGTTGGAAATAGTTGACAAGGTGGTTTTGATTGACCATCATAGGAGAGGTGCGGAGTTTATAGAAGAGCCTGTACTTATGTATTTGGAACCTTATGCTTCATCAACGTGTGAATTAGTTACAGAGATACTTTATTACATGGGCGACAAAATTGAGATAGAAAAATTTGAAGCAGAGGCTATGTTGGCTGGGATAGCAGTAGATACTAAACATTTTACTTTTAAAACTGGAGTAAGGACTTTTGAGGCAGCTTCTTTCCTAAGAAGAGTTGGGGCAGATACTACGTCAGTAAGAAAATTATTTCAAGATGATTTACATACATTTATTTTAAGAGCAGAGGTTGTAAAAAAAGCAGAGATAATAGATGGAATCATAGCTATATCAACATTAGAAGAGGTTAATGATGATTCAGTATTAATTGCTGCACAATCAGCAGATGATTTATTGAATATTAGAGGGATAAAAGCATCTTTTGTATTAGTGATAAATGGTGATAAAATACATATAAGTGGTAGATCATTAGGGGATATTAATGTTCAATTAATTCTTGAAAAATTGGGAGGAGGTGGCCATCTAACCGCGGCTGGTACGCAGTTGGATGGAACTGATTTACATCAAGCAAAAGAAAGATTGAAAGAAGCGATAAGAGAATATATTAAGGAAGGTGAAAAATAATGAAGGTAATATTATTAAAAGATGTAAAGGGACTTGGTAAAAAAGGTAGTGTTGTTAATGTAAAAGATGGTTATGCGAGGAATTTCCTTTTGCCGAGAGGAATTGCTAAAGAAGCAACAGAAGGTAATTTGAAGGTATTAAAAGAACAGGAAGCGGCTAGAGAGATTAAACAAAAAGAAGAATTAGAAAAAGCTAAAAAACTAGCTGAAAAGATATCTAGCATTACTGTTAAAATACAAGGTAAAGCTGGAGTAAATGGCAAGTTATTTGGTTCTATTACAAGTAAAGATATTGCCAATGCATTAAATAAACAGCATAAAATAAAGATTGATAAAAAGAAAATTATGTTAGAAGATAATATAAAAACTCTTGGAACGACTATCGTTGATGTTAAGGTGTATCCATCTGTTGTTGCAAAACTTAAAGTTGAGGTATCTGAAAATTAGTGTGTTTCATATAGTCAGCACTTTTTAAGGAAATTGCCTTAAAAAGTGCTGTAATTCATATTGGGAGGTGATATTTATGACTGATAATATAAAAACTATTGGGAAAGTACCTCCACATAGTATTGAAGCTGAACAGTCTGTTTTAGGAGCAATGATATTAGATAAAGATTCAATAATTACTGCTATTGAAATATTAAGACCAGATGATTTTTATAAAGAAGCTCATAAGGAAATATACGAAGCCATATTAGCGCTTAATGATAGAAACGAACCCGTTGATTTGATAACTTTATCTGAAGAATTGAAAAAAAGGGGTACTTTAGAAGCGATTGGTGGAATGACTTATTTGGCTGATTTATCAGAAGGTATATCTACTACTGCTAATATAAAACATTATTGCGAGATAGTTGAAGAGAAGTCTATTTTAAGAAAGTTGATTAAGGCTTCTGATGAGATAATGGCAAAAGGTTATGAAGCGGATGAAGAAATAAGTAGCATAATTGAGTTGGCAGAAAAGAAAATATTTGATATTACTCAAAGAAAAAGTCATGAAGGGTTTACGCCTATCAAAAATATTTTATTAGACAGCCTTAATAAAATTGAAGAGATGTTTGAAAATAAAGGTGGCATAACGGGTTTAACTACTGGATTTATTGATATAGATAATAAAACATCTGGTTTGCAGAAATCAGACTTAATATTAGTTGCTGCTAGGCCGTCAATGGGTAAAACAGCTTTTGCATTAAATATTGCATTAAATAGTGCATTAAAAGGTAATGCATCAGTTGCTATATTTAGTTTAGAGATGTCAAAAGAGCAATTAGTGCAGCGTATGTTAAGTATCGAATCACATGTAGAAATACAGAAAATTAGAAATGGACAATTAAGTGAGGACGAGTGGTTGAGATTGGTTAGAGCAATGGGGCCTTTATCTCAGGCTAAAATATATATTGATGATACTCCTGGAATTACATTAAGTGAAATGAAGGCAAAATGTAGAAGATTAAAGATAGAAAGGGGATTAGATTTAATACTTATTGACTATTTGCAGTTGATGCAGGGAGATGGTAAAGCTGAGAATAGGCAACAGGAAATATCTGCTATATCGAGAGGGTTAAAAGGATTAGCAAGGGAAATGGATTGCCCAGTAGTAGCTTTATCGCAGCTTTCTCGTGCACCTGAATTAAGATCCGATCATAGACCTATTTTATCAGATTTAAGAGAATCTGGTGCAATAGAGCAGGATGCAGATGTAGTAATGCTTTTGTATAGAGATGAATATTATCATCCAGATACAGATAAAAAGAATATTGGTGAGGTAATAATAGCAAAGCAGCGTAATGGTCCTACAGGTACAGTTGAATTGGTTTGGATGGGACAGTTTACTAAGTTCTTGAATTTAGAGAAGTATAGACAATAAATTATTTTATAGCGAGGGTTTAAACCCTCGTTTTTCATTGTCTATATAGTCTTAAAATAAAGGTTTTGGCTTGATTTAATAATAAATATTTGTTTATAAAAAGGTATTTTGGGTAAATTAACCTTGGAAATAAATTTAGGGGGTATTTTGATGGTTAATAAGCAAATATTAGATATAAAAGATAAAATTAAATGGATTGGTGTTTTAGATCCTGGATTAGTTACATTTGATGTTGTTATGGAGACAAAATATGGGTCTACTTATAATTCTTATTTTATAGATGCAGAAAAGAAAGCTATCATAGAAACGACTAAGGAAAAATTTAAAAATGAATATTTAGAGAAAATAAAAACTGTTGTGAATCCTGAAGAAATAGATTATATTATATTGAATCATACAGAACCAGATCATTCAGGTAATTTAAGACATTTATTAAGAATAGCTCCTAACGCTACTGTTGTTGCTTCTAAATCGGCTATTAATTTTTTAAAACATATTGTTGATATAGACTTTAAATATATGATTGTAAATGATGGGGATACGTTAAGCTTAGGAGATAAAACTTTGAGATTTATTTCAGCACCTTTTTTGCACTGGCCAGATAGTATGTATACTTATTTAGAAGAAGATAAAGTATTATTTACTTGTGATTCTTTTGGATGTCATTATTGCGACAGTAGGATGTTTGATGATTTAGTTGGAGATTTTGATGATGCTTTTAAGTATTATTTTGATGTTATATTAAAACCTTTTAGTAATTATATGCTTAAGGCTATAGACAAAATAAAGAGTTTAGATATAGATGTTATTTGTCCAGGACATGGTCCGATATTAAGGAGTAACTGGAGAAAATATGTTAAATTATCTGAAGAATGGGCTAAAGATGCAAACAAAAAGCCTCAAAAAAATAGAGTATTTATTGCTTATGTTTCTGCTTATGGAAATACTGGTAAGATGGCTGAAAAAATTGCAGAGGGAATAAAACAAGCGGGAGATATTGATGTTGAAATATGTGATATTGAAATGATGGATAGTTTTGAACTAGAAGAGAAGATATCTAAAAGTACAGCTATATTAATAGGTTCTCCTACTATAAATCAAAATATATTGCCACCAATATATAAATTGTTAAGCGTAATTAATCCTATAACAAATAGAGGAAAACTAGCAGCTGCATTTGGTTCATATGGTTGGAGTGGTGAAGCAGTAAAAATTATAGAGGAAAATTTAAAAAATCTTAAATTAAAGATTGCTAAAGAAGGGTTAAAAGTAAACTTTGTGCCGTATGAAAAAGCACTTGAAAAATGTGTAGAGTTTGGTAAGGAGTTTGGGGAAAAATTGTTAGAAAATAATAAGTAATATTAAAAGCACATCCAACAACAATCAGTTGGGTGTGTTTTTTATATGAAAAGTAGAAAGTATGGAATATAAAGGAATTAATTCCGTGATATAATATAATGTAGATAATTTTAGGATGTGGGTGAGTATATGTGTCTAATTACTGGGGAAAGAGTTACTATAAGAACTTTGAAATTAGAGGATGTATATGCAATGCAAAACTGGGGGAAACATGAAGAACCACTTTTTTTCGACTATAATTTCCCTGAATTAAAAGATGAAGAAATAAGACAGTGGTACAAAGATAGAACATTCAAGAAAAATAGAAAATCTTTTAGTATATTGAATGAAAATGGAGACACAATTGGATACTTAACAATTAGAAATATAAAAAAGTTTAAGAAACAGGCAACTTTAGGAATAACTTTAGGCGCTAATTTTGTAAATCGAGGCTATGGTACTGAAGCTTTAAATATTTTTTTAGATTATTTTTTTAACGAACTTAAAATGAAAACTATATGTCTTAGTGTTGCAAAATTTAATAAAAGAGCAATAAGATGTTATGAAAAAAATGGTTTTAGAAAAACTGGGGAATATTTTAAAAAGCTAGATATAAAAACATATAATGTTTTATTAAAAGAAAGACATAGTGATTTGATTGATGGTTTTGCTTTTAAAAAAGGAAAGTTATATTGCTGTTATTATAAAATGAAGTTAAGTAAATACGACTATCACAAAAAACGAACATTAAAAAATAATACAACAAATAACATTCGGAAATTCATTGACTTTAATAGATTGATTTGATAATATAGTTAGGGGTCATTCGTATTATGACGAAAATTATTTTAGAAGAGAGGTAATGAAAATGCCTAAGAAAAATTACAATGTTATAATTATTGGCGGTGGACCTGCTGGGATTTTTACTGCACTAGAATTATTAAAGCATGACGAAAATATGGATATACTGTTACTTGAAAAGGGAAGGAATATTGAAGGTAGAATATGTCCAATAAAAACAAAAGGTGTTAAATGTGTGCAGTGTAAACCCTGTTCTATAGTTAATGGATGGGGAGGAGCAGGTGCTTTTAGCGATGGTAAATTGACACTTACTTCAGAGTTTGGCGGCGTTTTAGATGAGTATATGACGAAAAAAGAACTTGATGATCTTATAAATTATGTTGATAGAATATATTTGAAATTTGGTGCTACAGAAAAAATACATGGTACTAATACCGAGAAAATAAGAGAAATTCAAAGGAAAGCAGCTGCTGCAGATTTGAAACTTATACCTGCAAAGGTCAAGCATTTAGGTACTGAAAGATGTTTTAATATACTAAAGAGAATGGAAGAGTACTTAAGGGATAGAATAACAATAAAATATTTATCACCTGTTGAGAAAATCTTAGTTAAAGATGGTAAAGTTTCAGGTGTTGTAACTAAAGATGAAGAGTTTTTTAGCGATTATGTAGTTGCAGTGCCTGGTAGAGAAGGTTCTGAATGGTTTAAAAAAGAAGCTGAAAGATTAGGACTTAGCCTTAAAAATAATGCAGTTGATATTGGTGTTAGAGTAGAAGTTCCAGCTGTAGTATTAGAGGAAATTACCGATGTTGTTTATGAGTCTAAGCTGATTTATTATACAAAATCATTTGATGATAGAGTAAGAACTTTCTGTATGAATCCTTATGGTGAAGTAGTGGTAGAAAATAATGATGGTATAAAGACAGTTAATGGACATAGTTATGCAGAAAGGAAAACAGAAAATACTAATTTTGCACTTTTAGTTTCTAAAGAATTTACTGAGCCATTTAAATCTCCTATAGCTTATGGGAAGTATATTGCAACATTAGCTAATATGTTAGGAGATGGAGTAATAGTACAAAGATTAGGGGATTTGTTAGATGGTAGAAGAACTACAGAAAGTAGATTAAGAAGAAGTCTAGTTCAGCCTACATTAATAGATGCTACTCCTGGCGATTTAAGTTTAGTACTTCCGTATAGGCATTTAACAGGTATAATAGAAATGCTAGAAGCTATGGATAAGATAGCTCCTGGAGTATTTTCAAAACATACTCTTTTATATGGTGTTGAGGTTAAATTTTATTCTTCAAGAGTTAAGCTTACAAATAATCTCGAAACGGAAATAGATAATTTATTTGCTGCGGGAGATGGTGCTGGAGTTACAAGAGGATTAGCACAAGCTTCTGTTGCAGGAGTAGTTGTAGCAAGAGAAATAATAAGAAGGTTAAACAAATAACAAAGGGGTTGATTAAATGAATACACTTGTTATATTAGGCGCCCAATGGGGAGATGAAGGTAAAGGAAAGATAACAGACTTTTTATCTGAGAAAGCTGATATAGTTGTTAGATATCAAGGTGGAGATAATGCAGGGCATACTGTTGAAATAGGAGAAAAGCAGTTCAAATTGCATTTGATACCATCAGGTATTTTTTACGAGGAAAAAGTGTGTGTAATTGGTAATGGAGTTGTTGTAAATCCTAAATCATTGTTAGAAGAGATAAAATACTTAAATGATAGAGGTATAAAAACTGATAATTTAAGAATAAGTGATAGGGCACATATTATATTCCCTTATCACATTAAACTAGATGAGCTTGAAGAGAAAAAAAGAGGTAAAAGTAAAATCGGAACAACAATTAAGGGGATAGGCCCTTGTTATAGAGATAAAGTTGAGAGAAATGGAATTAGAATGTGTGATATATTTTATAAAGATATTTTAGAGGAAAAGCTCAGAAGAAATATAAAAGAAAAAAATGAAATAATAGAGAAACTTTATGGTGAAAGAGGACTTGACGAAGATAGTATTGTAACAGAATATATGGATTACCTAGAAAAAATAAAAAAATACGTTGTAGATACATCTGTTTTATTAAATGAAGCTATTGAAAATGGCAAAAAGATACTATTTGAAGGAGCACAAGGGACGCTTTTAGATATAGATTTTGGAACATATCCATATGTTACTTCATCTCATCCAATTTCTGGAGGAGTAACTGTTGGAACTGGAATAAGCTTTTTTGGTATAAATGAAGTTTTAGGAGTAGTTAAAGCTTATACTACAAGAGTAGGGAAAGGACCGTTTCCAACTGAATTATTTGATGAAACTGGAGATATGATAAGAGAAAAAGGGCATGAATATGGAACTACAACAGGTAGACCAAGAAGATGTGGATGGCTAGATACTGTTATGCTTAGATATTCAGCTAGAATAAATGGATTGACTTCTATTGCAATTACTAAGTTAGATACATTAGGAGGTTTTGAAAAAATAAAGATATGTACAGCATATGAGCTTGATGGAAAAGTAATTAAAGATTTCCCTTCAAGTTTAGAAACTCTAAAGAGATGTAAACCTATATACGAAGTCTTGGATGGATGGAAAGAAGAAGAGATAAAAAATGTAAGAACATTTGATGATTTACCTGAGAATGCAAAGAAGTATATTTCTAAGATTGAAGAGCTTACTGGTGTGAAAGTAAAATTAGTTTCTATAGGACCTAATAGGGATGCAACTATATTAAGAGAGAATATTTTCTAATTTAACAACCCCTGATGCTTTAGTATCAGGGGTTGAATTTTGGTAAAATAAACCACACAAAAATTTTTAAAAAAAGTGTTGACAAATAATATCTTATCCTGTAATATATATAACTGTGAGTTGCGAAATGACCCATTAGCTCAGTCGGTAGAGCACCTGACTTTTAATCAGGGTGTCCCGCGTTCGAGTCGCGGATGGGTCACCATTGTGGCCCTATGGTCAAGTGGTTAAGACACCGCCCTTTCACGGCGGTAACCCGGGTTCGAATCCCGGTAGGGTCACCAAAATTGGGCGCGTAGCTCAGCTGGGAGAGCATCTGCCTTACAAGCAGGAGGTCACAGGTTCGAGC
>NZ_JBFWFX010000022.1:0-23411 GCF_050286925.1 Caloranaerobacter longqiensis | reverse complement strand
CTTAATTCTTAATCACATAATCTTCTAGCTTATCAACAACTATATTAGTCATGAGCTCTATATCCTTACGTCTAAACCCTTTAATATTTTCCTGTTCCAGTTTTCTCATAGTTATATTAGTAATGGCTAGAACTAATTGTTTTTTATCTTTTGAACTTGCAACTTCCAATATACTTTTAGCAGCATCGATTAAAATTTCTTGTACTTTAGCCTTTTCTTCAGAAGTAATTTTAAAATCTTTTATATAAGGTATAAGTTTTACTACTGCTATTGTAATAAGAACTAAAATACTACCCCCAATTAAAAGTTGTAGAGGTGTAAGTTGTAACATAAAATCACTCCTTATCAATTATTCTACTAATAATAGTCCAGAAAAGCCATTGAGGTACATTTTCAGCTAAAGTTTGTTTCCACTGTTCTGGATTATTAATAATTCCTTTAGCATGTAATTTATCTAAAGATTCTTTACCTAACTTCTCTTGCCAATCTTTTAGCACTTTTTTATCTCCTTTCTTTTGTTCTAATTTCATTTTTACTTCTTCTTTTAATTTTTCATATGCTAGAGAATTTCTGACAAAATATCTATGACAATCTTTCCAACCAACTACTTCTTTGTGTAACCATATATTTTTTAAAGGGTCTAAATTGTACTTTAAGCATAAATCAGCTAATCTCTCAACTAAAGAGTTATAAGTTTCTTTAGTCATATTACCTTCCCAATCTAAATGACAACATTCTATACCATAGGTACAGTTGTTAGGGTAACTTGATAATCTTTCTAAAGCTTCTTTAGTATAAATTTTACTACCAACATGGTATGCTATCTCATTATCTGGAATACATAAGATAATATCTCCGTTTAGGTCTATTATTTCATGTGCTGAACCATAACCTGTTTTCCCATATTTTCTATTCTCAAAATAATCTCTGTTAGATTTTGCAGAACTTTTTGGATTAGCTACCCAATGAATTACTATGCCTTTAATATTTTTTAACGGTTTCTGTGGCCTAGAATGTTTATTCGGCGTAATATAATTTTCTATAATCCTATACTCTAGCATTATAATCATCCTTTTTTATTTCAAAATTATCCTCATTCTCGCTCTCTAAAATCTGTTTTTGTTTCTTCTTTGTCCATATCAATAGCCATTTCAAGTCTGCTCCTGCATCTATAAGATTTTCAATAATACTTTGTGCTTCTCTAAGAAAAATAACTGAATAAACTACTGTTGCTAGAAACACACTTACTTGAGTAAGCATTGTAACTCTGTAGCTTAATCCTGCAAGAATTGCAATAATTAAATAAGAGACCAATTTGATTTTGGTCCCTTCCCAAAGAGTCTTTGAAAATATTTTCTTCTGTTTAATTGCATTTCTAAAACCTTTGCTCTGATATGAAAGTGCTATGTATTTTGTTAAGATATCCAATAATATAGCACCTCCAACTGCCATAGCTGCAGTCATGTATGCCTGCTCAGGAAACATGATATAAACCATAGTCGCTAATACCGTTCCCCAAAATGGTTTGGTCCCACTAATAACTTTTTCAACATATTGATAAAATTGTTCCATATATTATATTCACCTCGCTTTAATAATAAAAAAAAGAAGGGTATAAAAAATACACCCTTCTAGGTGTTAATATCCGTATTTTGCTTTCTCTTGTTTACCCCATGATATACACTCATTAACATATTGTAAATATTCTTTATATTCTACATCGCTAGGGTCTTGTAATCCCCTTCTTTGCATCTCAAACTCTTTATTAACGTCGTATCTTTTTCGTATTTTTTGAATAACCATGTTATTTATTTCTTCTTTTGTTGGTTTTATTTGTATTCTCATTTATACCACCTCTACTTGAATTATTGTAGGTTTAAATCCATCAGCTTTTAACATGATTTCATAATTACCTTGTTTAAAATGTGAAAATTCTATTGTACCATCTTCTATCAAATATTCTTGCTCGTTTATAACTGCTGTTACTATTGTTGGTTTTATAATAGTAATAGTCGCTACCTCGTCTGTTGTTATTTGTGTTTTATCAATCGTATATTCAATTTTGGGTAGTTCCTCTGCCCCTATTAAATTACCTTCTGCATCATAAACGGGTTTTAAAGGTAGCTGTTTTCCTTCTATTTCTTCTTTAGGTAGAAATAACTCCTTGTATAATTGCTTTCTTTCTTCAATTTGCTCTTGTGTTAAATGAAACATACTCTCTATGGCTACGATATAACCACTTTGTATATTAACTCTAAACATTAAGTCCACACCTCCCAATCAACTCGACATCTCAAATTTAAAGCAGTATCCCAATCATTTTGGAAAACTATCACGAGGTTAGTTCCACTTATATATATTTCTTTTATACTAAGAGAAGAGCTGCCTAAAACATATTTACCAAAACTCTTATCTGTAATATAATTAAATCTTTTAAAAGTCCATGCAGCGCCTGCCTTTTTAGAACTATCAGTGCTACGCTCCCAATAACCAACTACATGGGCTTTCGTTTTGTCTGTCCCAACAAAGACCATAATACCGTAAGGCTCTAATGAAATAGGGTTTGAATTTTCAATTACTACTCTTGCTTTATTATAAGTATTACCTAAAGGAATAGTTTTTGTTAATGTTCCGTATGCTGGAACAGAGTCAGTATATTCTGTATAGCCTTGTGCTGTTCTATAACCTACATCAGTTAATGAATGAGTATGCGCTGATGGTGTAAATGTTGATGGCTTATTTAGTATATTATTCCAATTCCTTATATCATCTCTGTGCCAACCGTCCAGTTTATCAGCGTCTAACCCGCTACCTGACCCGTCATTGCCTGCATGCCATACTTTACTACCTTTAACAAGTATATCTTTATTAAAATAAAAATTTGGTCTGTCTGTATAAATATGAGCATAACTTGTATTTTGCGGACCTACATCTACATATCCACTATTTGTTTGCAACCTTACACTATTGTTAGAACCTTCATCTATTTTTGTATTTGCATCAGTTATTTGAATTTGGCCTACTTCTGTAATTATATGCCCATTCATATCTAAATTGGAATTTGCACTTTTTCTCATAAATATACTTTCATGTAAACCATCAAGCTTATCAGCATCTAAACCGCTGCCATGACCATCTACTGTTTTTAACTTATTCAATACATCAGTTGCAGTATAGCTGCTTTTATCTAATTTTTTTTGCTGTAAATCAGCTATTTGCGTATCTGTATAGTTTTTTGCATTCTGTTCTGCCGCATTCCAAGCATTTTTTTCTTCATCAGTAACAAATCTATGCGTACTGTCTTCTACTATCATAGTAGCTGGATGTGTAGGAGGATGAACGTATTTATTGGCATATGGCTCTATTGTTGCGAGTTTTTCTTTTTCTTCATTAGTATAGTCGTTCGTGCTTAATCCTTTGCCTTCTTCTTTGTCTACTTTGTTAGCAACAGCAGAATCGATTTTGTCCATATTTCTATTTATCACTTGGATATCTGCTGTTTCATTATCATCAGGTTTTTCTAATTTTAAATTAGGAGTATAACTTGGCAATTTATATCACCTTCCTTGTTTTCAATTCTTTCCAAGTACCAGTTTTTATGCTTCCCCATGTAGTATTCTTTACTTCACCCCAAGTTGTATATGTGAATTCGTACTGTACTGCCAGATGTGCTGGTTTGATTTCTTCTATTGCTGATTTTAGGTCATCTAAATTTGGTGGTATGCCTCTCGTACCTACAAACTTAATTGTAAAACTATAATTAGGATTATCTTCAATTACTTCTACTTCTCCATTCGAATAACTTTCTGACACATTTTTAATCAGATTTACAGTTATAGTCCCTTGCCCTCTTAGCTTTGATTTTATAACCGACCTTCTATACTCATCAGGTTTACTACTGTTAACAGGAATTCCTAATTCCTTTTCCCATCTATCTAATGATGTATCAGCTAAGTCTACAAAAAATTGGTTTAAGGTATTAGTTAGATTAGTTATAAATAGCTGCAACTCTGTATCTTCTGCATTAGTAATATTAGTCATAACTTGACTTGTCCTGTAGTATCCAGGTAGATACTTCATAAACTGATTAGGCATTTGTTACACCACCTAAAACTGCAACTTCATTATCAGCTATAGTTATATTTGATGTGCCACCATTTACAGTTAAATTAGAATAATCTACAACACCATCACTGTCTAATATAATACTTCCGATTTTAGCATAACTTACATAGTCCTCTACAAATGCTATTTCTTTAAGATATTCAGTTATGTTATTTTCTATATTATTTATTACTTCTGATTCTGTATAGTTATCTGTATCTATAGTTAAAGTAACACTAATATTTATTGGTAATTCTATAGCCGATTCAACTGTCACAGTAGCACCGATAGGTCTTACATCTTCTATATAGTTATATACATCAGTTACTAGCTGGCTATCAGCTCCAGTTTTATTACTATCAATTATTACTACTTTTACTGTTCCTGGGCCATTCCATAAAGGAAATACCTTTGCATCTCCTACGCCTGGTACCTCTTTAGCCCAATTTCTGTAGTGATATTTATTTCCTGAAGTTGCAGGAGTTCTTACTTTGTCATAATATCGTTGTCTTAATTCTTCGTCAGTCTCTCCATCATATCCGTTAGTTACTGCATTAGGATTTGTCACGCCAGTTAAACCTGCAATTGTTACAGGAAAATATTTTATTGCTCCTGCTGGTACATTTCCTATACTTCCTTCTTCTTCACACTCAACTAAAACATCTACTTGTCCTGTAGCATCTATTGTTTTAGTTTCTTTTACAACAAAATTAACAGTATCGCTAGCTACTAATGTTCCTTCGTTTACTATTGTTCCTTCACTTCCTGTTATTGTAACAATAGTAGTAGCTTTTGTGGCAGGCTTTCTTGTCAAGCCTTGTTCTGCTACTTTCTTATCTAGCCATTCTCCTGTAGCAGTTTCTACAAAGCCTTTATCTAGTATAGATTTTTGTTCTTTATAAGCATTTTCCAACTCTATAGCTACAGACTTTAAAACATCATAAAAAAAAGACCCTTCGGTCTTGTCGTATTCGTCAGATATGTTTTGTAGCATTCTATCAAGTATGGTATCTCTGTCATCTACCACTATATATTCACCTCCTGTTCGAAGGTATTGCCATCTACTAAATTAACTTTAAAGCTTATTTTAAACTTTGAGCCATCTTGTTCCGTAGCCAAATTAGAAATGTCTTGTACCGCTGGATGCTTAATTATAGCTTCTCTTATTTCTCGTTTTAATTCACTTTCTACAAACTGTCTTGGTAAAGTTTGTCCTATTAAATCTTCAATTGTAACTCCATATTCAACATCTTTATATATCTCGAATCTAAATTTTTCGGTTCTCAGAACTTTTTCAATCCAAACTTTTAATGCCTCTATATCATCTGTTTTGACTAATCTTCCATCTTTGAGTATAAAATCTCCTTTTTTAAAGTCAAATAAAAAAGACTTACCTAGTTTGGTAGCTTTAGAAGTATTCTCTGTATTTATTTCAATACTACTTATCTCAGGTAACATCATGGAGCCACCGCCTTATCAACTAAAAAATAAATCTGTTCATCTGTTGAAGGTATTAATATTACTTTATCTCCTTCTGCTAAATAATATGTTCCTGTTTCATCTGTCCACCCAAAATGTTCATATATATGAGATGCAATTATTAAACGTTGCTTATCTAATAATATTTTATCTCCTAATTTAACTTTTATTTCTGGTAATGGACTTATTACTTGTCCTACTCTCGGACCCATATAAGGTTTATTTTCTCTTTCTTTAAACATTTTAGCTAATTCGCTTATACCATCCACTTATACCACTCCCAAATCTAATGACATTTTATGAATACCATTAACATTATGGGTACATGATTTAATTCTGTATTGACCATTCATACCAGTTATAGGTTCTACAATGTTGAGTATTCTTCCTGCTCTTACGTCATCATTACCTATACATTCAATACTATTATCTTCAAATATTTTATTAAGCTCTTTTAAAAGTGTTTGAGCTATGTTTTTAGCCTGTGCTATATCTTTTTCATCAATAGTTTGTACTTCTTGTAATATTCCATATTGTTTTATTGAAGTTTCATCTTTAGCTTCGCCGACTAATGTTGCTGAATCTTTATTATTTACTACTATCATTATGCTGTTTTTCATTTCTTCTATAGACCTTCTTCTTGTAGGATTACTTATTGCACTTGTAATGTTGTTTTCTTTTAAATTAGAAGCTAATTTAAAAGTTGCATTTATAACTAAATCAGTTTGTTTTTCTATATATAATTTTCCTTCTCTCATTTCTAGTCTATACTTTTGACCAGTTTCATTTGTTGCTTGCTGCAATATATCCTTTATAATATCGCTTATAACTTTGTCATAATATATGTGATTGATTATAGTTGGAATGTTCGTTATATTGCCTATAGGTATATTAAAATCATTTAAAAGTTGCTTTATAGCTTTAGACGCTTGTATTCTATTAAATTGATATATCCCTTTAGATTTATTCAAATAAAAAGCATAATCAAAAGCTGTATAATGCCTTGAAAATTCTCCATTAATTTCTTCAGTAACTATTATACCTCTAAATATTTCTTTTCCATTATTTCTAAGTATTAATAAACTTCCTATACCTAATCCTTCAGGCAATGGTAAATATATTCTCCCCTTACTGTTCACCATATCAAAGTCAAGCTGTACACCAAGAGTATCCTCGTTACTAGACCAACTTAAATTACTAATCATACTTGTTATATTTTTTGATGTACCATCAGCATTATATAATATCAACTCATGCATCTAAGTCACCTCAATAAACCTAAATTCTCTTAAACTCAATGAATAGATAACATCTCCGACTCTATCATAACCATAATTAAATGAATCTATAGTTACTGGTAAATTAATAACCTCTTTACCTTCTTTATTTGTTATTACAACACGAATAGGGACCTTTCTATCTATCCATTTTAAAATTGTCTCAACAAACTCATCACCAGTCATATCTTTAGATTTAGTATAAGGATACTCTTTGTTAGGAAAAAAAGTTTCTATAGTAAGGGCCTTAAGTCCTTTGTTGCCGATTAAATTCAAATCTCCTTGGGATATAGTATTAAAAGTTTCGTTATTGTTGCTAAATTCTACTTGAAATTCTTCTGGAACTATTGGAAGTTGTATGACTTGCTCTCTGTTATTTATGCTTAAAAATATATCCACTATATCCCTCCTAACTATTTGCTAATGCTAATTTTATTTTTTTCACTATGATATTTGCCATATCTTGTGCGTATTCTTCATTCCCGATGACATTTCCTTGTATAATCACTTTAACTTCGATTTTAGAATTATTAGAATTAATCATTTTTTCGCTTTTATCAGCTGGAATGACCTGTGACCCATTAGGTAGATTAACTATTTCTCCTCCACGTTCATTAATTCTAGCTAATCCACCTTTAAAATAGCTTGTACCAAGTGCAAATTCAGGTATTTTAGGTATATTTATTCCCCATTCTTTTCCACCCCATATTGGTACCCAATCAGGAACCTTTACTTTAATAGAGTTTACTCCACATATTACTGTATTAATACCATCTATAAAAAAGTTAATAAATGCTTTAAAACCCGTTTTAACCCCTTCCCATATACCTGAAAAAAAGTCGCCTATAGGGCTAAAAGCTTTCTTGATACCTTCCCAAAGTTCAATAGCTTTAGCTTTTATTGTGTCCCAATTCTTATAAAGATAAACTCCAGCTGTAATAACAGCACCAATGATAAGTGACCATTTTGCAAGAGGGCTCATGTTCATTACAGTATTTAATGCTCCTTGTGCTAAAGTCCAAGCACTAGTAGCTAAAGTAGCTCCTTTAGTTACTGCAGTAGTTGCTAATATTGCTAATTTATATGTCCCTATAGCTCCTGCGATTCCTAAAATGATAGGTTCAAATGTAGTCCAATTATCATTTATAAAATTGTATAGCTCGGTTGCTTTATCAATAACTCCTGCTATGCCATCAATTACTAAAGGTAAGCCATTATCTTTTATCCAATTCAAAGAAGGCTTTACGCTCTCAAAAGCATCATAAAGCCAATCTTTAATAGTTTTAGCTTTATCTCCTAAATCTGCTAATACACATTTTACACCTTCGATAGTAGGCTTGTTTTCTTCAATTTTTGCTTTTATATTTTGAAATGCATCTACAAACCATTTTTTTATTAATAAAACCTTATCTCCTAAGGATTTGATACCATTCTTAATATTATCTATTACAGGTTTATTATCTTTAATAACCTTTTTAACTTTCATCCATACACTAACAGCAACTTTTTTAAACCCTTTTACTCCTAAAATTGTTTTGTCAATAAGGTTTAAAGTAAACGCCTGTATTCCAGGTATTTTTTTAGCAAACCAACCAGCAAATTGGGCTTGCAATGGAAGTATTTTCTTTCCTATCTCTTCTTTGTAGTCTCCCCAGGCGTTAGTCATATTTTGAATTTTACCTTCATCTGTTTGAGCAAGTGATTTATTCATTTCACCTACATTGTCGGTTATAACCTTAGCAAGCATTGCTGCTCTTTCAGATTCAGTTCCATATTTTAATACCTTTTCTTGAGCTTTTGTGAATGTTATACCTACTCTAGTAAGAGCTCCAACTTGGCCTTGTAACACTTTACCTATCATATTACCTATATTTATTGCATCTTGTTGAGTAGCATTAACTCCTTTTTGCTGTGCTAGTAGGTTATTCATAGCTGGTATAAGCTTCTTAACTGATTCAGTATTGCTTACAAAAGTACTTATTTGTTGTGCTCCTGCAATTTGTATTTCATCACCAATAATTCCTTGTTGTTGTTGTGCTGCTGTAAGCTCTAATATTGACTTTATTTGCTTATCTGTAGCTTTAGTTCTTTGTTTTAAAACTGTTTCTAACTTTTTTTCAACTGAAATTTGTGCCTTTGCAGCTTCTACACTCTCACTTATGCCATTAGATAATGCTCTAAATCCTATATAACCTGCTGCTAATCCAGCAGCACTTTTAGCTACACTTTTAAAGCTGTATGCAACATCTCTTTTAAATTTTTTAACTTGATTACTACTGTATTTAAGCCTCCTACTAAAGCTATTAACCCCTTTTGAAGCTTTTTTCATGTTAGAAGAAAAGTTTTTATCTTTAAGTGTTAATACAGCCTTTATACTTTTAGAAGCCACTTTATCACCTACCTAAAAAAAGAAAAGGCAAATTGTTACTTTGACCACTTTGCCTTTTCTTCTTCAAAATATTGTTCCATACTGGCTATCATGAAAAGTTTTTCAGTAGCTTTTAAATTGAGTAAATACTCTAATTTGAAACCTTTTTGTAAATAGTGATGAAGAAAGTACATTTCTCCATCACTTTTTATTAGTTTTTTATATCCTTAACCGCCTTTATTTCACTACCATATCCAGCTAACTGCATGCCATAACCACTTATTTGTGCAATTTCTCCAGGTTCAAATATTTTTTCAACTATATCTGTTGGCTCTACACATCCATAAGCCTTGTGTAAATTAGTATCTTTTAAATTTGGCTCAACAACTATATTGTAAACCATGTGTATATCAGCTTTTTCTTGTTGGTTTTCATCTTGTGCCATGCTAATACACTCTAAACACAAAGCTCTAGTAGGTTTTTTTATAGTTATAGTGAATTGCTCTCCATTCCTTTCTAACAATATCTCCTCTTTTACGTCTTTTTTAACCTCATACTTTTCTTTTTGTTGTATTAAATCGCTTAAAGTTAATTTTTTCGCCATATTTATCTCCTTTCTATTAAATCTACTAAATCATAATCAGCAAATGCAAATGGTAATTCTTCTGTTCCTAAAGTTTTTTGTTCAAATTTCATAAGAATAAATTCATTAAATGTAACTTCAGTTAATACCACTCTTTCACTTCCGTATGCATCTGGGTCAGCTAGTTTACCAACAATAGTGAAGGTAGGCACTTTCCCTTCTTTTAATTTTTCTCCTAATAGACTAGCTCCTGTTGAATATACTTTTTTAAGTGTCAATGTACCTTCTCCAGCCCATCCAGTCATTTTTTTATGTGTTGCCAAATCCTCTGCCATATTTACATCTTCGTAATTTATTGAAACCTTTGCTTCAAAACTATCTACATCAGCAAGTTTTTCTCCTTCTAGCCATACAGAACCAAAAGTTCCATTTATAATTTTATTGCTTTTTATTTTAGCCATTTATATACCTCCTAACTATCTAACTATATAAAAATGCTAAACTCTAAATCTTCCATAGCGTCTACTATTTTTATGTTTGCTTTAACATATACATTACTTCTAAAAGTTTTTTCTTTTACTTGCTGGTCATTCAATCTACTTGTATCAACTCCCATACTTTCCCAAACAAGCCTTTGAGCTCTAATGTCTACATCAGCTTTATTTCGGAAATTAGGATCTAATATTTCTTGATTAGCTAATTCTTTGAAATATGCATTCACAGATGTAAAGAATAAAACTTGGTTATCATAAATGTTAGGAACTTTTCCAACATAATAATTGTTAAAAGTGTCTCTTATATCATCTTTTATCATGTCCATTACTTCAACAATCTTTATTTTTTTAAAATCTTCTGTCTTTTCAGTAGTAGTTGATACGAGTGAATTGACTCCTCTACCTATTTTAATTTTCTCTCCATCATTAATTAAAATAAGTTGTCCATTATCTATATCTGCATCTGGGTCAGTACTTTCAGTAATGCTTTCAACTTCATCTAATACATAATAAGTTGCTGATCTAGTGAAAGGTAATCCTGCTAATATCCCAGCTATTCTACAACAATATTCAGCAGTTGTATATGTTTTATCAACTGTTTTTATATCAGCAGTAGTGAAGTTAATTATACCTTCATGGTCTGCTGCATGATTAGGAAGTACTGCTTTAAATGTTTTCTTATTATTATCTCTTTGAGTTTTTATCCAAGTAGCAATAGCTGTTGTATCATCAGCAGCTATACCTGGAATAGCAAGATAGTTCCACTTTTTATTTTTAAGTCTATCTAGTGCTGCATTATAATCTGTAGCTGAAGTATCTATTCTCTCACATATAACTTTGCTAGGTCTTCCCATGAAAGTCTTTTTTATATAGTCAATATTATCTGTTGTCCAATCATCTGCATTTATTTCTTCTATACTTTTATATTCTTTAGTATCAAAGTTCCCATTATCTTTGAGAATAAGTGCTACAATTCCTCTTGCACTTCTTTCTACTGCCGATACTGCTTTACCACTAAATTCAATGTTTATTCGTGGTAGTCCCATAGTTATACCTCCTTAATATAAAGATTTTCCATCAACTCCGCTAACTCTGCATCAGAAACTTCTCTTCCTTCTTCGTACCGAATGTCAAAATAAAACTGTAATACGCCATCAGTTACAATACTTTCAACTTCATCAATATTAAAATATCTATCTTGTACCTTTAATTTTGTATCAAATACTTCTTCTAACTTTTCCTGTACTTCTAGTATCTCAACATTATATTGATATCTACTAGAAGGGAAATAGTATATCCTAACAGTCAATTCTCTATTTATCTGGTCCTCTCCAGCAGGAGACTTTTTAATATTGTCAAGCTCAACAAAAAAAGAAGGTCTTTTAAAACCTTCCCTAATATCTCTACTAGTTACTTCTGCTGTGAAATTAGAAGAAATAAGACTATTTATAGCTATTTTTAAGTCCTTTAAGGTTATCACTATATCACAACCCTTTATCTAGCATTTCATCAAGCCAATCTTCTAACATTTCAAAGAATTGATTTTCAAACTCTTTTATTCCATTTTCTAGAACATGTTTACCTTTTACAAACCCTACTTCTTTACCATCTTTAGTTACTTGTCTATGGCCATATTCTATAAGATGTGCATGTGGAGCATTATTTCTTATCTGAACTTCATATGAGCCATCTCTTTTTCTGTATGCTCTGCCACGTTTCCAACTTTTATGATAATTACCTGATTTCTTTTTTACTATTCTTCTTGACTTTCTCGCTATATAGGCTCTCCCTTTGCTACCCACTTTTCTAAGAAAACGATAAGTTTCTCTAGGAAACTCTTTTTGAGCCTTCTGGAGTAGCTTCTTTTGAAAATTATCTAACTCTTTAACTTCAAACCCATCTTCTATGGCCATTATTCAATCACTTCCTCAACAAATATTTCAAGTATCTCATTTTTAAAATATGGATTTAGAATGTATTTTATATCAAACCTTTTACCTCTAAACATAATATACATATCTTGAGTAATGTCTTTCCCTGCTATATACCTTACTCTTATTTTATGAGTAGTATTACTTAGAATTGTGTCAGCTTGTTGTTTTTGTAAACTTCCTGTTTGAGGAATAATTTCAGCCCAAATAGTTTTTAGTTTTTCATATCTATAATCCTTCTCCTTAAGTTCATTGGTATATTCAACTTTGCCATAAATATCTATTCTATTTCTTAATCTCCCTGGATTCATCAAACACCACTACTTTCTTCATAACAATACTGTAATTGAGTAAGTATTGAGTTGAGTGAAAATGCTATTTTATCTGTTTTTCTTTCACTTATTGCTTCTCTATTTTCGTACCAATGTGTAACAAGTATTTTAATTGCAAGTTTATATAACTCATTCGTATCGTCATAATCTAGTGATGTCGCATTTTTTATATATTCTTTTGCAGCAACAATTAAACTATTTAAAAATATATCTTCTTCAGTATAATCTTGCTCTAATCTTAAAAATTCCTTAACTTCTGATATGTCCACTTCATCACCACCTATTTAGTGAAAATGAGGGGAATCTATCCCCTCTACATCTATCCAACTATATCTGTTACATCAACTTCACCATATACAGCTGCAGCAGTATCAATAAGTTTAACATCTTCACGTTCAATTACTCTAATCTCTGTTCTGTCTTTTCTAAATGCAGTACCACCAATATTAGTAGAAGCTATTTGATGTCCTTGACGTTCAAACATAGTAATAAGGTCAGTAAAGTTTGCTACTATCATTGGAGCTTTCTTTGTTGTTGTACCTTTTGTAGCAAGTACAGTATTAGGAACTACAATTACAGTTTTCCCTGCAAACATCTTCTTAGAAGGTTTAGTTATGTCAGTTTGTAACAATGGCTTGCCGTTTGTATCTTCAAGTGTATCTAAGTATTGAAAACCATCTTGATTTGTCAAGATTACCGCGCCTGCTGAAAGCATTGGATCTAATGTAACATTAATAGCTTTCTTAATAGCCTTATAATCTGCAAATGAAGTCTTAGTTAAAGTTCCAAGTAAGTTAAGAATTAGTGTATTTCTTGTAACAACTGACTTTCTTGCAATCCACTTTGATAAGTAATCTAAAATATTCTGATCGCTGTCTTTTAGTAAGTCATTAGGAATAGGCATCCACCCAGCGTACTTTTTAATTGTATAACTTACCTTTTCAAATTGTGGACTACCCATATCGTCTATATCTGCAGTGTCGTCTGTAATGTTAGCAAATGGAGTCATTGTAGCAATTTTTTCAAATACTCTACTTCCTGAAAGAGTTGTAACTGGAATTACATTTATTAATCTTGTTAAATCAGGTAATGCTCTTTTGTATTGATTGATTGCAGTTTGAACATCCTGAGGTACTAGTAAACCACCGTCTGCATCTATTGACTCTGTTAATGCGTTTTTGGTTTCAATTATATTCCATTCTTCTGCAGTTAATTTTTTACCTCTAAATGCTTTCAAAAATGCATTTCTGTACTCTCTTTCTATTTCCTGCTCTTCCTTTTGTTGAGAATTTATAGGATTGCCAGTCCCATCGAACGCCATTCCATCACGCAATGCATTAGCAGCTTCTAATTCTTTTTGTGCTTCAATTTTTGCTTTTAATGCACGTATTTCTTCTGTTTTTGCTTTAATCTCTTCTTCACTTATTTCATCTTGTGCAATTAAAGTTCTTGCCTCTGCTTCAAGTTGTGCAAGTTGGTCTAATAATGCTCTTAATTCTTTACTCATTATATAATCATCCTTTCTTTTCTTTATTTATTGCATAAAAAAACTGGCTTAGAGTTCAAGTTCTAATGCCAGCTTTGCTTTTAACTTATTTATTTTTTCTTTATCATCATTCTTTTTAGCTTTTTCCTTTGTTTTTATAAGAGATTCAAATATTTCTTTTGGTGTATTTTTGTATTTGCTAAGCATATTAGTATTTATACTAGCTGCAATTTCTTTCTCTTCTTCTAATTCATCAGCAAACCCATATTCTTTGCATTCCTCTGCAGTTAACCAAGTTTCATTATCCATTAATTCTTTTATTTTATCTTCATCTAAAATAGTTTTTCTCTTATATGCTTCTACAATACTTTCTCTAATTTGATCTAAATCATCAGCTAACTTCCTAAAATCTTCTGCATTTCCTATTGCTATAGTCCATGGATTATGAATCATCATCATAGCGTTCTTTGGCATTATTACTTTATCACCAGCCATAGCAACTACAGATGCAATAGAAGCTGCTAGTCCATCTATATATACATTTACATGTGCCTTATGCCTTTTTAGCATAGAGTGTATAGCTTGACCTGCAAATACATCACCACCTGGACTATTTATATAGACATTTAATGTATCTATGTCTCCTAAGTTATCAAGTTCTTTTTTAAAATCTTTAGGTGTAACTTCATCACCCCACCAAGTTTCATTAGCAATTTCGCCATATAACATTAATTCTCCAGTTTTATTGTTGATTTTTTTGAAGTTCCAAAATTTCTTTTTAATCTTCTTCACCTCCTTTCTTGTATTGCAGGCCTGCCATTTCTATTGGCATCATATTACCATTTACAAGTAATTTATCTCCGTTTGGATCTGGAGGTAATTCTTCTTTTTCTCTAACCTCGTTTGGTGTTAAGAATCCTGATTGTATGCCAGTTCTATATGCTTCGTATCTTGTTTTAATATCACTTCTAAGAATACTATCAACATTAAACTTAACATAATAGCCTTCTTGAATTTCTCTGTCTAAAAATAACTTGTATGTCAGTTCTTGTTCATACATTGTAAGAATCGATTGTAAGGTATCAATGTAAAATTCTCTTTGCTGCTCCGCAATATTCGTGTGTGTTGCTCTCTCTAGATCATTTAACTGATGCATTTTTATCCCAAATGCAGCAGCAATTTGCCTAATCGTTAATTGAGTGTTTTCTAAAAACTGTGCATCTGTCATTTTTAAACTGATTGGTTGAAATTGATATCCTATAGGTAATAAACTTATTCTATTTGCATTTTTAAGTCCATTTGACATCTGTTCAAACTTTTCTCTAAATGTTTGCTCAGCTTTTGGGTTTAAATCGCCTACATATTGAACAATTCCTTTAGTTTGCATACCATTTTTAAAAGAATTATTAAGAAATTGTTCTGCAGATTTTGCATTTTCTATGCTATTTTTAAGATATTCTATTGGACTAATACCAATAATTCCATTAGTTGTAAGTGCCTTAAAGTGTAAAATTTCATCACTCTGTATTTTGTGTTCATTACCTAAATTATCTGTATAAACATACCAGATGTTATTTTTGCTACTTATAAGACCAACATCATCTACGTAAATCTTTATTTTTGTACTATCTAAAGGATATAGCCCTAATATTTTCCCTGCATTTCTGCCTTTTTTACTTACATCAATCCACACATAAGCATTCCCATAAATGTTTCTCTGAGATTCTATAGTTTTCCAAAAATCTGATGCGCTCATGTATGGGTTAGGTCTTAACTTAAGCATTGGATAAAGGTAATGGTCTGTTGCTTTTCTTATTCCATTGCTTTCTTGATATATTTTTAAAGGTAGTTTCGAAATAGTATCAGTTAATATACGAATACAAGTATATGCAGTTATTTCTTTTAGTGCGTTTTTACCTGTTACATCCACTTCATCGCTTGTTATTCCTAACCATTCTAAAAGTGTTGGGTCGTCTAATGTTACAGTTGATGTTTCATTTTTTATTGAACGTCTAAAAAGCAATCATTTCACCTCCTTTGCTTTGGAGGATTTTTAGTAAAATAAACTCCTAACCCAAAAAGTATTACTCCCAAAACATAGGTTCCTATAATTTTTGACATAAAAAATGTGGCCCCTATTATACAAGTTAACCCACTAAAGATAAATACATCTTCTATATAGTTGCATATGAACTTTTTAATATAATCACCCCCACAGCTTATCCAGAAAATCAGAATCAGCATATTTTGAAATATCTATATTATAACTATCTTCGTTTACCATAGCTCTTACATGTGCGTTTATTATTGCTGCAATTGGGTCAATTCTTTCTGTAGATTTAGATTTATCTAGCATAATGTTTTCGTTGTGATCTTGTTTTGTTACAGCATTACCTATTGCCCAAGTTAAAACTGGATTGCAGTTATGTATTACATTCCCAGCATAGACCTGCTCTCTAAAGTCTTTTGTAGGACCACTTAAAGTTTTTATACCCTGTCTAATTTCAACTACGGTATAACCTTCTGCCTCCATTTCTTGCATAAACTGTGTTGCATTCCATGGATCACAGCATATCTCTTTAACTTTACACTTGTATTTTTGTTCAAAGTTTTGAATGTATTGTTTGATATAGTTATAGTCAACTACTGCGCCATCAGTTAAAGTTATCCATCCTTGTTTTACCCAAAGATCATATGGTACTTTATCGGTCTTTAGCTTTGCATAAAATGTTTCTTCTGGCATAAATGAATGACTTAATATAATGTACTTCCCATCTATTTTAAATTCAAAACCAGTAGAGCATAAATCTATTTTCGCTGACAAGTCTATTCCTACTGTACACTCTTTCCCTGCTAAAATAGAATAATCAAAATCTTTTACGCCACATTTACCCCATTTATCCATCTTCATGTATCCATTGTCTTTAGCATCTACCCAAATATTCATATTTTTAGTTAGAAAGTTTCTCATTTTTTCCGGAACATCAAGTGCTGCTTTGAGTTCTCCTCTAAGATAATTTATACCTTCTTCATAACTGCATAGTATTGGATTAGCTTTTTCCCAGTTTTTCTCGTCTTTTATATCATCATCTTTGTCTAATTCATTAATCATTACAAAATATTCTTCATTTTCTATAGAACTGTTTGGGTCTAATATATCTGTAACATACTTATATTCAACTCTATAACATGGATTATTAAGATTAAATCCAGCTGTAGTAATAATCATTAAAAGTGGTTGAGGTCTAGCCCCCATACCTGATACTATAATGTCATATATTTCGCTTGTTTCATGTGCATGGTATTCATCTATAATCCCACATTGAGGATTTAAACCATCACCAGTTTTTTTGTCTTCTTTAGATAATGCTTTCATTATTGAACCTGTTTTTAGATGTATTATTTGCCCATATGCTATTTTATATTTCCCTTTAAGTTCTTCCGCTGAATTTAACATTGCTTCTGCTTCATTCCATACTATTCTAGCCTGGTCTTTTTTAGTAGCAGCACAATATACTTCAGATGCACTTTCTCCAAATGCCATAGTTTCGTATGTTCCTACACAAGCTAAACTTTGTGATTTTGCATTTTTTCTTCCAACTTGCCAATATGCTTTTCTGAATCTTCTGTATCCAGTATCTTTATGAATCCATCCATATATATTGCCGAATACAAATTTTTGTATGATATGAGGCTCTATTCTTTTACCTTTTAATACTCCTTTTCTATGTTTAAATAACTTCATCCAATTTAAAAATCTTATAGCCTTTTTTTCATCAAACAAATAAGGAAATTCTTCTGTTCCCTGTCTTTCCAAGTCATTTAAAAACCTCATACAAGCCCATTTATGTTTTTGACATGCTACCACCTTGCCACTTATAACATCTTTACTATATTTAATTAACTCATTTAACAAAGGATAATCTAATGGATATGGTTTATACATCTCCAAACATCCTATCAAAAGGGGTTACTTCCTTTTTTTCCTCTCGTGGCAAGGCCAACTTTGCTCTTGCAGATGGAGTTAGCCCAAACTCTGCCGCAATACTTTTCATTTGCTCAAAAAGTTGTTTCTTCTTTGTTAAAAGTGGATGTGGAACTTTATTAGTTTCGGCTGCTTTGTTTGTGTACTCTACCATAAGCCCTTCTTCTTCGATAATCTTCGTGCACCTCTGGTATTCAGTATAAGCATCACAATAAGCAGCCAGCATATCTATATCTACATTTGTTATCAATCCGATTTCTTGAAGCTCTTTAACAATCCTATTAAATTCTTTCTTCGCCTCCTTGCTAAGCCATTTAGGAGCTTTTACTTTATCTGCCTTAGGTTTAAGTTTTGCTTCTGCTTCTTTTCTTGCTTCTATCTGTGATTTAGTTAATCTATTAGGATTGCCTTGTAAAATATGAAGTTCTATTGGCTTTGCTTTCCTTCCCATTTTATCACCTCACTTTACCCCTTTTTAGTCAAAAAACGAATTTTGTATGAAGAAGACTGCCCGCGCGGTCTTTTGATAATCGCTTTAAAATTTTCAAACCCGCCCTACCCGTATAAATCATTCCATTTTTTCAATAACTCTTTTAACATTTTCTGTGTGCCTTTCTTATCTTTTTTATACAGTGCGTGTATCTTATTGTGATTGCTTTCACTTATTGGAAATAAATTATCTATATCTAATCTTTTATTCCAATTATCTTTTATTTCCTCTATGTGATGTACTGTAGTTGCATATATTATTTTTTTATCAATAAAAAAAGCATAAAGGTCTAATCCTTTATACTTATTTAGTACTGTCTCTCTTATTCTTTGCCATTCGGAACTGTTATAAAATGCAGCTGCTCTTTTATCTCTAATATTCTCATCATAATATTTGTTCATTTCTTTTCTACTTTGCTCTGCTAATATTCTATGTTCTTCACAATATCCAGTTTTATCTCTAGTCAGCTTGCTGCATCCTATTTTCTTGCATGGTCTTAATGGTTTAAGTGGCATAGTATCACCTCTATGCATGAAAAAAGAGCCATAAGGGCTCTTAACTATCATACTCTACTATAGATCAGTACTTTCGCTAGAATTTTCAGATATTAACTTAATTTCATCTGGCAATAACTTTTGTTGTTCCATACTCGGAAATATATCTTTAATTTCTTGAGGTGCATCAAGGGTTGCATATATTTCAAGACCTTTAGACATCAATTTTCCTAAGATTTCTAATGATTTCTCTGCACTATTTCTTTCTTCTGGTTCAAGAGGCCTTTCTAATTTTTCTTCTAATTCTTTAACTTCTTTAGAAGCAGTTGCTTGTATCATATCTTTATACAAATCAGTGATTTTATCAGCAAGATTATTTCTAATTTGAACTCCTCTTATTAATTCTTTTTGTTGTTCACATGTCAAATACATTGATTTTATCTTAATAGCTGACTGCACAAAATAGCCTAAAGCTGTTAATATTGAAATAACATTAGTACTTATAATTACAAATTCTAACCATGTAGACCCTATATCTGTTTTAACTAAATTAATATTACTATCTTCTGTTTTAATAAAAGGGCATATTTGAAGTGCTCTGTTAAGATTATTTACATTAGAAGAAAACTCCTTAAAATCATTGGTTTCTGGTAATTTAACTTCAAAACTACCTTCATTTTGCCCATATCCTATACTTTCACATAATTCAATAATAGTATCAATTTGTCTTTTTATTTTTTGTTTCCAACTGTTAAATTCACCAGCTTGTGAAGGTGTTAATTTTAAATTTTCAACATTTTCTCCAAAAATAGGAGATATTTCAAAAAGTTTTTGTCCTACATCTTTAAATAATTCAATATTTTTTAATCTCGCTATTATAAATAGCACTTCTTTCCAATCTTCTATTATATAATTGCCAGAATTAAGTTTTTTTGCTGTTTTGTTACTAATTATAGGTTCAACTTCTTTTAATATTCTATAAATATTTTTCAACCTCATCACCTTCTACCTCCTTCCTGTCGCTAATTTCGACAAAAAGGATTTAAATTCCTTCAACTTTTCATCGCAAGTTTCGACATTTGGCAGGATTTTATATTTTTAAAGTGAATATTTTTTATAAGGGATAGAGATGGGACTTTTCTTTGCCAACATAATATTTCTGAAAAGGGGTGGTAAAAATGTTAAGATTAATAAATAATACTAGCTAAAAAGGAGGATTTTTTATGATATTATTTTTAACTATTATAATCAATATACTTACTAATCTTGTTGGCAAAGAAATTTCAAATTTCTTGGACTTACTTACAAACTTCATACTATCTAATCCAGAAATTAATAAAGCAATTTTAAAACTAGGCATTGAATTAGTAATTTTAGCTCCTATAATTCTAAAGCTTTACAATGCTATATAATATCTAATAATAGTTGCGCTAACGAATGTCCCTCTCTATCCCCATTTCGTTTGCCTTATTGCTCCACGTATTCTTTTATATGCTCTATGTTTCATCAAGTTTTGCACAGAGTCTCCAAGTTCAATATCGCTCTTCTTTTTCTTGTATGTTTTTTCTTCCTTCTGCTTCTTTTTCTCTGGATTAAACCCATACTTTTTTACTATCAAATTATATGTATCTTTTTTCCTCAAGTACTCGTATATTTGCATAATCTCACCTTCTTTGCAAAATAAAAAGACAGCCGATTTCTCGACTGCCCTTTTCGCTATTAACCATTTCCTCTACACTAATAGTATATTATATAGTTTTGCTTATATCGTGCTTTAAAAGTGCTGTATAACCATATATACCTATAGCCAATTTTTCTATAGCTCTTTTCCTTAATTCTTTGCACCATCTTTCATTGTAATTTACTTCATAAGCTATTTTAAACCATTGCATGCCTTCTATGTATCGCATAACAACTATTTTTCTTTCAGTTTCATTTAATCCTTCTAGTGCTCTATCTATTCTATCAATTTTGTTTTGTGTAATCTCTATTCTCTTTCTCAACAAATATTCTTGTGTGATGTTTCTAAGACTTTGCTCCTCTGTTGGTTGAGTAATCTTATGAGTTTCTGATGTTTTTTCTCCTTCATAATTTATGCCTGTTATTCCTGATTCTTTTTTTAATTCTTCTATCTCTGCTTTCATATTTTCTATGCTAACTTTTAACATTTTATAGTTATATAGTAATTTTTCCGTTGCTCTATAATATTTTTCTTTAACCTCGCTCATCTAATGCCCCCTCAATTCTAAATGTGCTAATTCCCATTTATCTATCCTGCTAGTATGCATGTTTCCACACATTATACAAACTTCTGTATGATGTATTTTGCCATTTATCTCAACTATATCAACACTTATCATCTCTCCTTTGCACTTACTACACCTCATGATGTAATTACCTCCTAATTAGTTTCATTTAAGTTCTTATTCACTCTATCAATTAGTCTGCTTATTCTTTTTTCACCGAATCCAAACTCATCATGTAATGCTTTTTTTATTTCTTCTATCGCTGCATTCACACCTCTTTTGAATATTTCTACTTGTAGCTGGTATAGCTGATTATGGTCCATTTTCTTAATTTTCCTTGCTAACTGTCTTTTCTGTTGTCTCGTCATGCTCTATCCCCCTATATTCGCTTAATATTCTCTTTATCTTGCCATCCTTTATGTCAACATCATATCCTTCAGCATATTGAATCATTTTGCTTATACTTGCCATGCCATTTGCAAAAGCTACAGGCTCATTATTTATCAAAAGTAATAATTTATTTGGACAGTTATATCCTTTTATTCTTTTTACTTTTATTTTCATGACCATCACCCTATATTTGAATTTTTGTATTCCTCTCTTTCCCAAGTTAGCATTGACCTCATTATGTCAATTTCTACTCTTAAATCCTTAATTTTTTCTCTACAAGCATCATATAAGCTCTCTGATATATCTCTTTGCATTTTTAACTCTGCTACTATTTTGTCACCTCTAGCTAAATCGTTTATAAGGCTTACACTCATTCCTTCTGTTTTTAGCTCCAGCATCTTCTTAGCAAGTGCTATTCTATATGCTTGTTCAGCTTCTGCTTTTTTAACTGCTAATTCTTTAAGTTCTTTATTTTTCTCTTGTAATGCTTGTCCAGATTTAATCATTTGTTTCATTATTTGTTGAGGTGTCAATATTCATCACCTTCTTTTACTAGCTCTAGCCATTCATTAAATGTCATTGCTACAATCCAATCTTTTCTATCTGCCCTCATAAATACATAATTGCAATTATCTTGCTCTAAAAATCTATATAGTTCCTTAAATCCATCTTTTCTTCTTTTACTCTCAATTTTTTTCTCTTTTTGATGTATAATACAATTAATATCTCCTGCTAATTTGCCCTTGAGGGCCCCTGAAAGTGGGACCCTTTCAGCAGGGATATTGTACTTTTTCAACAGTTTCACTATTTCATTTTCTCCAGCGTAGCCTTTACGTTTTGCCCTTTTACCACGTTTTGAGGCTTCGCTGGACCTTTTTTCTTTTTTCTCTTGTTTCCTTCTCTCTTTTCTTTCTATTTGAGCAGGACTTAATATACTTTTATCTCTCGGTCTATATTCACTATAATTTTCACAAAACCAACATTTCCCCATACCTGCAATGTAACATAAACAATTTTCTTTTACTTCGCATTTTTCCAATTTTTAAACCTCCTTATTGGTTTAACATATAGCCTGTCCATTATATAGAATTTAAGAAAATACCAAAATCCTAAGTTAGTACATATTTCGCCATGCCCTAAGCATTTTTCACAGCCTCCCTGTACTACCAAACCCATTTTTACCTCTTTCGGTTTCTTCAAATTCATCTATTATCTCTATCTCTGTATCATTACTGATTTTAGTTAATACTAATTGTGCAATTCTCTCATATTGTTCTATCGTTTGTATTTTGCCTGTTAAATTTGTTACCGTTAGTTTTATTTCTCCTGTATACCCATGGTCAACTGTTCCATAGTGTATTAGCAATCCTCTTTTGCTGATTGAGCTTCTTGGTCTTATATCTCCTGAATAGCCTTTAGGTATTTCTACACATACTCCTGTTGGTATTACTTTTGTTTCTCCTGCCACAAGTGTTATTTTTTCTCTACTTTTTTTCAAGTCCCAGCCTGCATCACTTATGTATTTTTTATATGGTATACAGTTATTGTCTAATGGTTTTATTCTCATATTTCTCCCCTTTCGCTAATTTTAGTAAATTGTTTAATCTCATTTCGGCTGCTTTCATATCAAAGATAGCTATATCAATTTCATCTTCTGTTGTTGCATTATTAAATCTGTTTTCAGCACACTTTAATTCCAATTGAGCTTGTCTAATTTCTTCTTGCAACATTAATACCACCTCGTTTTAAAGT